>JACNJX010000077.1 GCA_014382345.1 Alphaproteobacteria bacterium | reverse complement strand
TTTTGGTCAGATATGGTGGAATTAATTAATGCGCCATTATGTCCGCTTATGGCTATTAGCGGACACTTTGCCGCACCTTGAATTATGTCCGTTTTGCCCCCGAAAGCGGACATATTTGGCGACGGTGTCAAAGGTCTGCTTGTGACCCGAAGCGGACAATCTGCGGCCATCCACAGAAGATCTGCTTATAGCCAGAGGCGCGGGCATCCGTATCCCGTTGCGCCTGACCCAGAATCATACACTAAAAATTGTCCTTGAGGATTCATCACACGGCCCGATACTCATCATCGGGTCAAAAACTAATGAAAAGGAGCCTCCCATGCCCAAAGCGTTTACTGTCCTCCCTGGCCATGCGCCGCGTCCACTTCGTATCGTAGGCGAAGAAATAACCGTGCTTGCTTCGGGTGCCCAAACGGGTGGCTATGAAATATTCCTGCAGGCTGGTCCTGCAGGTAGTGGCCCGCCGCCTCACAGCCACCCTTGGGATGAATCCTTTTATGTCATCAAGGGGGAGATCGCTTTTGGCATGGACGGTAGCGAGACCATTGCCCCTCCTGGAACGCTCGTACATTTGCCGGCCGGGACGACACATTGGTTTCGGTTCGGCAAAAACGGTGGAGAAATGCTTTCGATGACGTCACGCGAGGGCGCTTCTCTCATGTTCGCAGACTTTGATCGTGAAATTTCGCCGGAAAATCCGGACCTCGGGAAACTCACCGAAGTCGGTCAGCGACATGGAATGAAGGTTTCAGTTTGACCTACCCCCCTTAACCGGATCAAGGCGCTTTAGGCTAAGTTTAGATGTCCGCTTTACCCCCCGAAAGCGGACATTACCGGTCCTACGGGCTTTAACGCCCTGGCGTTGAATACGTCCCGCGACCTGTCCGGCTGGGTGAAGGGTTGAGCGAGTCCGGGCGGAGTCTCCGGGAAGGTGTCACATCATCGTGCCGATGTGCCAGGGGACGAATTCGTTGTCGCCGTAGCCCCATTCCTCGGACTTGGATTGTTTGCCGCCGGCGACATCGACCAGGTAGTCGAAAATCTCCCGGCCCATCTCTTCCACGGTTTTTTCGCCGTCGGCGATGGGGCCGCAGTTGATGTCCATGTCATCGATCAGGCGTTCATACATAGGCGTATTGGTCGCAAGCTTGATCGACGGCGCCGGCTTGAAGCCGAAGGCCGAGCCCCGGCCGGTGGAAAAACAGACCAGATTGGCGCCCGACGCCACTTGGCCCGTAATCGAGCACGGATCGTAGCCGGGACTGTCCATGAACACGAAACCGGTGGTGTCCAGGGGTTGTGCGTATTTGTAGACGCCGGTCAGGTTCGTCGTGCCGCCCTTGGACGCGGCGCCTAAGGACTTTTCCAGGATCGTCGTCAGGCCGCCGGCCTTGTTGCCGGGCGTCGGGTTGTTGTCCATGACGCCGTTGTTGCGGGCGGTGTAATCCTCCCACCATTTGATGCGCTCGATCAGTTTTTCGCCGATCTCGCGGCTCGCGGCACGGCGCGTCAGCAGGTGTTCGGCGCCGGGGATTCCCGGCTTCGCCGACAGGATCGCGGTGCAGCCGTGGCCCGCCGGGAGGTCCACCGCCGGGCCCATGGCCGGGTTGGCGGTGATGCCGGAATAGCCGGCCGGGCCGCCGCACTGAAGCGCCACGCTGGGCGCGCCGACGG
The DNA here is from genome assembly GCA_014382345.1 of Alphaproteobacteria bacterium. Lineage (GTDB taxonomy): Bacteria > Pseudomonadota > Alphaproteobacteria > Rhodospirillales > Casp-alpha2 > Casp-alpha2. The sequence continues at coordinate 12,593 of JACNJX010000077.1, read as the reverse complement.
GCACCGGCTCGCGGGTGCAGGCATTGGCGGCGGGCAGCATGGCTTCGATGCGCTTGACCCCTTCGGCGATGGTCTTGCGCGTGCCGCCGGTATCCTGCATGACCAGCTTGTGGAAGGTGTCGCTTTCCTTCAGGCCGTAGAGGTCGAGGAACAGCGGGATCTGGTTGACCTCGCAGCCCAGCCCGACCATCAGCACACCGGCGAAATTGGCGTGTTTGGCATAGCCCCAGAGCGTTCGTTGCAGATTGGCGAAGCCTTCGTCGTTGGCGTCCAGGCAGCAGCCGGATCCGTGCACGAAGGCGACGACACCGTCGACGCCGGGGTAATTGTCGAGCACGCCGGAACGTTTGACCTCTTCGGCGATGTGCTTGGCCACCGTCGCCGAGCAGTTGACCGAGGTCAGGATGCCGATGTAGTTGCGCGTGCCGATGGTCCCGTTGGCGCGGCGGTAGCCCATAAAGGTGGCGGTGCCACGCTCCGCCAGGAAATCGGTTTCGCGGGCTTCTTCGCCATAGGCGTAATCGCGTTCGAACTCGGCGAAGGCGCAGTTGTGGGTATGGATGTGCTGGCCCGGGGCGATGTCCGTGATGGCGAAGCCGATGGTCTGGTTGAACTTGCGCACCGCCTCGCCTTTGGCGATGGCCGCCACCGCCAGCTTGTGTCCGGACGGCACCGGGTCGGACGCGGTCACGCCTTCGCTTTTGATGTCGGCGCCTTCGGGGATGGCCTTCAGCGCCACGATGACGTTATCGGCGGCGTCCAGGCGGATGGTTTTTGGAGCTTCCACAGTCTTAAATCCTCCGGGGAATGGTTAATTTTTTGGTTTTTTTACGGTTTCAGTATATCGGTTTCCCAGTGCCTGTCTCAACATATAGGTCCGGTAAATGGCAAAAGGGGGTTTATTTGGGTGATGCGCTTTTCCGTTGCGGTGGTGCAATGGTTTAATCGTATTGATTCAGATTCTCTTAAGGCTTTTTTCCGACACTGGGACTCCCAGAGGACGGAGTGAGTTGAAAAATGTTTATCAGGAGATACGAGCCCCGAAGGGCCACCCCTGAAGAAGCCCGACGGTATTTTCTTCAGTATTACTGCAATGCGCCGGACGCCCTGTTCGGCACCATCATGGACAGGGAAGGCTTCCTGAACGAAGGGGCGGCGGACTGGATTAACCGGTCCGGCGCAAGTCTTCGGACCCGCCCGGCAGCCTGAGCGCACGCTTTTTTTATAATTGTCCCGGTCCGGGCTTACGTCCGTCGGCGCCCCTTGTAATCGAATCGCCGAAAGTGCGGAGGCTTTGCGAGGTTTTAGCGCGCCACGGGCAGGTGTGCCGGGTTCCCCCGGTTTCCCTTGGTTTCGTAAAGCAGGGTTGCGGTCGAGCCGGGCGGTGATAGACTTTGGTCTATGGCTTATTCATCCAAACACCCGGTGGCCCGTTCATCGATAGACCCGTCTTCGACAGATCAGTCTTCGACAGATCAGCCGCCTTTAGCGAAGTTCCACATCGGCATGGCGGTGCGCCACCGGATTTACGGATTCAGGGGCGTTGTCTTCGATGTCGATCCGGAATTCGACAACACCGAGGAATGGTACGACAACATTCCGGAAGACGTCCGCCCGCGTAAGAACCAGCCGTTCTACCATCTGTTCGCGGAAACCCAGGATAAATCGCCCTACGTTGCCTACGTTTCGGAACAAAACCTGGAACCGGACGAAGAAATGGAACCCATTCATCACCCCGGTTTGAGTGAATATTTCGACGTCCAGGACGACGGCAGCCTCGCCCTTCGCAACAAGATGAACTGAGGGTACCGGAAGCGCCTGGCGGCCCGTTTTGCTGTTTTTCTCCTATCTCATTGATTCGCAGGGCCGAATTCCCTACCTTGTGGCCCTGAATCCCCACAAACGATGGGCGAACAATGAAAATCGTCGTACAGAACTTTAAGACCGGGAAAATCTCGGTCGCCAATGCCCCGCCACCGGCGATTCCCGAAAACGGGATTCTGGTCCGCACGTCGGCGTCCCTGATCAGCGCCGGCACCGACCGCGCCGTCGTCGGCCTGGCCAAGAAGGGCTATGTCGGCAAGGCGCTGGCCCGGCCCGACCTGGTGCGCCGGGTGCTGCGCAAGGTCAGGAACGACGGCCTGGCATCGGCCTTCAAGGCGGTGCAGAACGTCATTGCCGAACCCAAGACGCTGGGCTATTCGCTGGTCGGCGAAGTCACCGGCATCGGCCGCAACGTCGACGGCGTCAGCGTCGGCGACCGGGTCGCCTGCGCCGGGGCCGGACACGCCAACCACGCCGAAGTGGTTGCTATTCCTTCCAACCTGTTCGTGCCGGTGCCTGCGGACGTGCCGGACGAAGACGCGGCCTACGTGACCCTGGGCGCCATCGCCATGCACGGGCTGCGTCAGGCCGATCAGCAGTTCGGCGCCACCGTGCTGATCGTCGGCCTCGGCCTGGTCGGCCAGATTACCCTGCAACTGTGCCGCGCCGCCGGGCTGAAGGTGGTCGGGCTCGACCTCGACCAGGCCAAGCTGGAGCTGGCCTTGAAGCACGGTGCCGCCGTCGCCATGAAACCGGATGATGCCGCCCTGGCCGGAAAAATTGCCGGCCTGACCGAGGGCCATGGCGTCGATGCGGTGCTGCTGACGGCGGGGTCGCGCGATTCCGGCGCGCCGTTCGAGATGATCGTTCCCTACTGCCGAGACCGCGCCCGCGTCGTCGTCGTCGGCGACGTCAAGATGGACATTCCGCGCAACGACTACTTCAAAAAGGAACTGGAGGTCGTGCAGTCCCGGTCCTACGGCCCCGGACGCTACGATCCGGCCTACGAGGACAAGGGCCAGGATTATCCCATCGGCTACGTGCGCTGGACCGAACGGCGCAACATGACGGCGTTCATGGATTTGCTGGCGGACGGCACGCTCGACATGCAGGCGCTGACGACGCACCGCTTCCCGGCCGAACAGGCGCCGGACGCCTATGATCTGGTCAGCGGCGTCAAACAGGAATTCACCGTCGGCATCGTGCTGACCTATGGCGCGGATACGAAAACCGAAGCCCCGGCGCCTGCGACAGCCAAGCCCGTCAAAAAGAAGAAGGAGGGCAAAATCGGTCTCGGCATTATCGGTTCCGGCAACTTCGCCAAGTCGGTCCTGGTGCCCCAGATGACCGGCACCGGCGGCTTTGACGTGCGGGGCGTGGTCTCGGCCCTTGGCCTTTCGGCGGAAGCCATGAAGGAACGCACCGGCGCCGCCTATTCGGCGACCGACGCCATGACCGTGATCGAGGACGAAGACGTCGACGCCGTGGTCATCGCGACGCGCCACGATAGCCATGGCCGCTATGTGCTCGACGCGCTGCAGCGGGACAAACATGTGTTCGTGGAAAAGCCGCTGTGCCTGACCCGGGCTGAGCTGACGGAGATCGAAACCGCGGCCAGGGTATCGAAGGGGATTCTGATGGTCGGCTTCAACCGCCGCTTCAGTCCCTTCGTTCAGGACATTGCCAAACATTTTGAAGGCCGCAGTGAGCCGCTGGCCATGGTCTACCGGGTCAACGCCGGGCGCATCGCCATGGACAGCCCGTCGGCCTGGGTGCACGACCCCGAGGTCGGCGGCGGGCGCATCATCGGCGAGGCGTGCCACTTCATCGACACCATGCAGTCCCTGACCGGCGCGTCCCCCATTGATTTACAGACCTTCGGCATTAATCCGGGCCGGTCCGACCTGTCTTCCGGCGACATAGTGACGCTGACCATCGGTTTCGACGACGGATCCATGGGCACGGTGCATTATTTCGCCAACGGCGACGCCAGTGTCGCCAAAGAGCGTTTGGAAGTCTTCGGCCAGGAACGCATCGCCGTGCTGGACGATTACCGCAGCCTCGATTTGATCGCCGGCGGAAAGACGCAAAGCAAAAAATCACAGACCGTGAAAAAAGGTTTCGCCGAAGAAGCCAACGCATTTTTGGAGGCCTGCCGCACGGGCGTCGCCCCGGTCGAGCTTTCGGCGCTGATCGAAACGACGCTGGTGACGCTGCTGGCGGTGGAAGACCTGCACGGCGCCTGGGACCAGACCCTGGACCTTGGGGATTAGAAGGGGGCGACTAAGACACTCTATTCCGCCGCTAAAGCCTTTTCCGCGTCCCGCAGTTCCCGGTCGAGGCGCACACCGGCGTGGGCGCGGGGCGGGGCCAGCGGGGCCAGCAGGCTGTAGATCACCGGAATCAGGATCAACGTGAACACGGTGGCGATGCCGAGGCCGCCGAACACCACCCAGCCAATGGCGCTGCGCGCTTCGGCGCCGGCGCCGCTGCCCAAGATCAGCGGCAGGGCACCCAGCACCGTCGACAGCATGGTCATCATCACCGGACGCAGCCGTGTCATGGCGGCCTCGCGGATGGCATCATGCACCGATTTGCCGCGGTCGCGCAGTTGGTCGGCGAATTCGACGACCAGGATGCCGTTTTTGGCCATCAGCCCGACCAGCATGACAAGGCCGATCTGGCTGTAGATGTTGATGGTCGACCCGGTCAGTTTGAGCGCGAACACCGCCGCCGCCAGACCGAAGGGAACCGTCAGGATAATCACCATGGCGCTGAGTACGCTTTCGAACTGCGCCGCCAGCACCAAAAGCACGATCAGCACGGCAAAGCCGAAGATGATCTGCACTTCGTATGAGGTGTCCTGCAGCGTCAATGCCTCGTTGATGAAGCGCAACCCGATGCCGGTCGGCAGGATTTCGTCGGCCAGGGCCTCGATATCCCGGATCGCCTTCTTCATGGCGTAACCGTCGGCCAGGTCGGCCTGGATCTCGACGGCGCGTTTTTGCGCCGTGCGGTCCAGTTCCGCGGCGACGCCGACCTCCTGCAGGGACACGAAGGCCGACAACGGCACCAATTGTCCGGTCTTGGTAGATACGAAAAGGTTGAACAGGTCGCTGGGGTCGTTGATGGGGCCGGCCGCCGATTCCAGCAGCACAGAAACGGAACGGTCCTCGATATTCAGTTCGGCCACCTCGAAGCCGTCCACCATGGCGCTCAGCGTGTTGGCGATGGCCTCGACGGAAACGCCGAGGTCTTCGGCGCGGCGCCGGTTCACCTTGACGGAAAGCTGCGGCTGGGTCTGCTGGTATTCGATTTCCGGTTCCTCGAGCTGCGGCAATCGTTTCAGCATGGCGGCCTGAAAATCGTCCGCGGCGGAGGCGATGGCGGCATAATTGGAACCGGTCAGGGTGAATTCGATAGCGCCGCCGGCGCGGCGCAGGTTGAGGCTGTTGGGGTTGCTGATGCGTGCGGTGGCGCCGGTCACGGCTTTCAAGGGCGCGCGCAGTATGGCGGAGATTTCGCCCTGGGACCGGCTGCGCTCAGACCACGGCGCCAGTGGGGCGAAAATGTACACCCGATTCAGGTCCCAGCGCCCGACGATGGACAAAACGTTGCCGACCTCGCCTTTTTCCCGCAGGGGTTCGAGTAGGGCTTCGGCCTGTACGGATTGGCGGTCCATGTAATCCAGCCCGACTCCGTCCGGTCCCTGCATGCGGATGTTGATGACGCCCCGGTCCTCTTTCGGCAGGAGTTCCTCGCCGATGGTCGGATAGATGGCAGCGGCGGTGAGTGCGATCAGGACCGAGCCGGCGAGCATCAGGAACCGCGCGCGGAGAGTGAATTCCAGTAACTGTTTATAGACTTTGTTGATGCGCCGGCCGGTCTTGTCCAGAAAACCCCGGCCCCTTTTCTTGGGCACGTCTTCCGCCGGCAGCCTGGACGCCAGCATGGGACCAAGAGATAGCGCCACGAAGGAGGAAATCATCACGGCGATGGCCAGCACGAAACCGAATTCCGTAAACAGCCGTCCCGCAGTGCCGGGCAGGAAGGCGATGGGGATGAACACCGAAACCAGCGTTGCCGTCGTCGCCAGGACCGCGAAAAACACCTGCCGGGTGCCGATCACGGCGGCGGCGTAGGGTTTATGACCAAGCACGCGCTGGCGCTGGATGTTTTCGATGACGACAATGGCGTCATCGACGATCATGCCCGTCGCCAGCACCAGCGCCAGCAGGGTCAGGATGTTGATGGAAAATCCCAGCAGCCAGATCGCTCCGATGGTTCCAGTCAGCGCAATGGGAATGGCGACGGCGGGAATCAGCGTCGGGCGCAGGTGCCCCATGAAGGCGTAGATCACCGCGATGACGACGACGACGGCGATGGACAGGCTTTTGATGACCTCGGCGACGGAACTGCGGATGAACAGGGCGTCGTCGGAAATGGTCACCACTTCGGCGTCCTTGAGTCGGCGGTTCATCTGCAGAATGGATTTTCCGACCGCGTCCGAGATAGCGATGGTGTTGGACTGGGCCCGGCGCACGATGCCCAACCCGACCACCTTGCGGCCGTTCAGCAGGGTATAGCTTTCAGCCTCCGCCGGACCGTAAATGGCCTTTCCGACGTCGCCGAGGCGGACATCACCACGAAGGGCTAGGCGTTCCACGTCTTCCACTCGCCAGACGGATGCATTGGCCCGGACCAGCAGCAATTGGTCGTCGGATTTGAAACTGCCGGCGGGCACGTCGAGGCTGGTACTTTTCAAAACAGCCGCCACATCGTCGATGGACAGCCCGAAACTGGCCAGCCGGAGCGGTTCGACGACGATCCGCAACACCTGTTTCTGGTCGCCGAACAATTCCACCGTGGCGACGCCGGGAATGGCTTCCAGTTCCGCCGCCACGTCGTCTTCGGCCAGCCGGGTAAGGGCTTCCTGGGACAGCCGATCACTGATCAGGGCAAGGCGGATGATGGGCGAGGCGTCGGCGTCGGCCTTGACGATGGTGACGTCGTCCAGCCCTTCGGGCAGGTCGCGTTCGATGGAGGCGACGGCCTCGCGGATATCGTTAGCGGCGACGTCTAGGTCGATGCCGGACAGGAACGTCGCCCGGACGCGGGCGTTGTTCTCCTCGCTGGCGGCGTTGATGGTCTTGACGCCGGATACCCGCGCCACGGCCCCTTCGATGACCGAGGTCACTTCGGCATCCATGGTTTCCGGCGAGGCACCGTCGAAATAGGCGCGCACGGTCACCGTCGGCCGGTCGACATCCGGCAGTTCGCGGACCTCGACCCCGAAAATAGCGCCCAGTCCGGCGATCACGATCAGCAGATTCAACACCACGATCAGGGTCGGTCGGCGGACGGAAAGGGCAGGCAGGCCGCTTAACGGAGTCATGGAATTTTAGCCATCAGGACTGTGGTTCCGGCTTGCGGGCCGGCGTGGCCGGACCCTTGCTGGGGATAAAGGGGGCGGTTTTGACCTTCTTGCCGGGCCGCAGACCCTGGACGCCTTCGACGACGATCATTTCGCCTTTCTTGAGCGGTCCATTGACCAGGATCATGCCGCGGTCCCGGCGCACGATCTTGACGAAGACCCGCTCGGCGCGTCCATCCCTGATGCGCCAGACCGACGCCCCGTCGCGGCTCCACAATACGGCGACCTCGCGCACCCGGGGGTAGTTTCGGCCTTCGAAATCGAGGCGGACCTGGAACGATGTTCCGGGGCGGATGCTTGCATCTGGGTCGTTGAGGCGCGCCTTGACCCGGAGCGACCGCGTCACCGGGTCGATCCGGCTGCCCAGGGCATGGATGACGCCCCGCATGTTCCGCTCCAGCATGGTCCAGGGACGCAGCGAAACGGGACCGCCGATTTTGATCCGACCGGCGAATTCCTCCGGCAGGTTGAATTCCACCAGGATCAAGGAACGATCGTCCAGGGTGGCGATCAAAGTATTTTCGGAAACCCGATCACCTTTTTCCACGTCGGTCAGGCCGATGATGCCGTCGAAGGGAGCGTAAACGGTCCGGTCCCCGAGGGCGGCGCGGGCCTGTGCCAGCCTAAGGCTTGCGCTTTCCATTGCGGCCTGCGCCGTTTCCAGGCGCGACATCGAGGCGGCGCCCGATGGAATCAGTTTCTCCAGGCGTCTCAATTGCCGCCGGGCTTCCTTTTCGGCGACCTCGGCCAGCCGCACGGCGAGACGCTGGTGTTTGTCGTCCAGGCGCAGCAATGCAGCCCCTTTTGTGACGTGTTGTTCGGCCCGGAAGGCAACGTCGACGACTTCCCCGGCGACGGTAGGGTAGAGCGACGCGGATTTCAAAGCCTCGCCCGTACCAATAGCGCGCACCACGACCTTGTCCCGGGCCAACCGGACCGGTTCGATCAGGACTAGGGTCGTGCCGTTGCTTTTGCGTTTGGGTTCACCTGAGTTGGCATCTTCTGTACCGCCGCCAAGCAATTGCCATCCGCCCGCCAGCAGGAGGGCGAGAACGAAGGTAACGGCTAATTGGGATCGAATTGTCATGTCAGGGGGCCGTAAAAAACCGGAGGACGGAACGCTTCTATCGGGATGGATGTTAATCGAACATGGCGTCTATGTCGTCCTGATTCATTGCTGTGCCCTCGGACTGCGGCCCGTGAAGCAGTTCCTTGTCGCCGCGTTCGTCGCCCTTGGGCCGGGCGATTTCCTGCAGGTCGGCGGTGCCGTGTTCGATACGCCAGATTTCGATCATCTTTTGCAGGCGTTCCTCTATATAATTTAGAGAATTGACGACCTTGTTGATGCGCTGGCCGGTAATGTCCTGAAAACTGCACGCGGTCAACAGTTCGACGGAGATGAATTCCAGCTTGTCGACGTCAGGGCCGATGACATCGGGGTCATCTTCGGGAATTTTTTCGCGCAACTGGGCGACGATGACGTCGATCTGCTCGGCGTTTTCCAGGATCACGTTGGCCGCTTCTTCCGTGGCCTTGACCACTTCGCTGAGTTCTTCGGTAGCGGCGGAAATGGTCGTGTTGGCCTCATCGGCCGGTTTCAGGGCGGCGATTTCCTGTTTGGTAGTCGCGATGTGGTCGTTCATGGCGTGGATTTCCGCCATGATGTCTTCCAGGGGCGTCGTTTTCTCGTCTTCGATGCTGACGTCCAGCTTTTCGCTGAGAGAATTGATCTGGCCGGAAATTTTTTCGCCGATGCTGTTTTCCAGAGATTGGATCGCATTCATTACGTCTGCCAGGGTCGTGTCCTGGTTCCGTTGGGCATGCTTGATCTTTTCCGCCGAAAACATTCGAACATTTTGTCGCGTCATCAAGAGCCTCCATTGGGGGATTTTGGAATATTCTAGCGTTTCTTTTCCGCTCCGTCACCTTCAACACGTCGCCCTGGCAACGCGTGCTATCAGCTAGCGCAGACCTCATTTACCAGCCGGTCCATGAAGGCTTCGGCCTTGGCGATCTGATCGAGGGTGATGAATTCGTTCGGCTTGTGGGCATGGGCGATGTCGCCGGGGCCGCAGACCACGGTCGGAATGTTGACGCGGGTGTGGAACAACCCGGCTTCGGTCCCGAACGCCACCTTGGCGTGATCGTTACGCCCGGCCAGCGCCTTGACGAAGGTGACGACCTCTTCATCGGCATTCAGCTCCAAGCCCGGCATGTCGTTATAGCACTCGATGTCGATGCCGGTGTCCGGGCTGACCGCGTGCATCAGCGGTTCCAGGGTGTCCTTGGCATAGCCGCGGATTTCCGCTTCCAGCGCGTCCGGGTCATCGATCGCCAGATAGCGGAATTCGAATTCCATGCGGCACGTCTTGGGTACGATGTTCAACTGCACCCCGCCGGAAATCATGCCCGTGTGCACGGTGGTATGGGTGACTTCGTATAGATCATCGAAGGGGCCGTCTTTTTCTATACGCCGGGCCATGTTTTTAAGATAGGTCACCAGTTCGGCGGCGTATTCGACCGCGTTGACCCCCTTGGGCGCCAGTGCCGAATGAGATTCCAGCCCGCGCACGTTGGCGGTAAAGCTGCGCTTGCCCTTATGCCCGGTGACGACCTGCATGGAAGTCGGCTCGCCGACGATACACATGGCCGGCTTGACCGGCATGTCCTTGAGTTTGTCGATCAGGCGGCGCACCCCGATGCAACCGATTTCCTCGTCATGGGAAAAAGCGAGGTGAATGGGCGTCGTCAGGCCGCGTTCCAGAAACACCGGCACGTAGGCCAGGACAATGGCGATGAAGCTTTTCATGTCCGCCGTGCCGCGGCCAAACAGCTTGCCGTCCTGCTCGGTCACCTGGAACGGATCGGTGTCCCAGGTCTGTCCGTCCACGGGCACAACGTCGGTGTGGCCCGACAGCATGATCCCGGATTTGCCTGCATCGCCCAGGGTCGCGTACAGGTTGGCCTTGGTGCCGTCTTCGCTATGGACCAGCAGGCTTTCGACGCCGAATCCCAAAAGGTAGTCCTGAACGAAGGCGATCAGTTCCAGGTTGGACTCCCGGCTGGTGGTGTCGAAAGCGATCAGCTTTCGTATCAGGTCTGTGCTTTTAAGGTCCGCCATAGGTTTGCCGGGGCTCCCTGGGGCTCGCTGGATTTATAATCAGGTGATAACAAAATTGACGGAACCGCCACAGTTTGCAAGCTTCTCTCAGTATGAAGGAAGAATTGACAAATTTGATCCTCGAGAATCTGGTGTCCCGGCGCTCCGGGCAGTTCCAACTGCTTGCCGATATGGTCCGCACGCCGTCCGTTATTTACAGCGCGGGCATGGCTGGTATTTCGGAACAGGTTTTTCACGCGTTGAAGGAATTGGAGCTTGGCGTCGAGCGGCATACCGTGACGCCGGACCCGGCCAGCGGCCTTTCGGAGGTCACCAATTTGGTGGTGCGCCACGAATTCGCGTCCGGCCCGGTGGTGGCTCTGGTGGCGCACGGCGATACGCGCCCGGCCACCGGGACCTGGTCACACGATCCCATGGATCCGCAAATCCGCAATGGCGTGCTGTATGGCTTGGGCGTTCTCGGGAAAGCGGATATCGTGGCCTATGCCCATGCCCTGGTGGCGTTGCGCGATGCCCGGCCCGAGCTGTCGGGGACGGTGGAACTGCATTTCACCTTCGACGGCGAAGCGGATGGGACATGGGGCACAAAATGGCTGTTGGATAACGGCGTCGTTAACCCTGATTACGCGCTTGGCAGCGGCAATACCTACGGCATCGGAACCTCGTCGGTGGGGGATCTGCAAATGCAGGTGGATGTGGAAAGCCTGGGGGCTAGCCCGTCTGCCGACCCCATGCAGGCGGCATCCCGGATATTGGACGGACTGTATCAATTGCGCACGACCTACGTCGACATTCAATCGGACGTGCCCGGCATCGGTTCGCCGTCGCTGGTGGTTGGGCAAATTCACGGCGGCGATCGCCCGGACCAGGTTCCGGGGCGTGTGTCCTTCAGTCTCGACCGGCGCCTGCTTCCCGATGAGATTCCGGCCAAAGTCGAGGAGAATTTGACCCGCTTTATCGCCGAGGCGGCAAGCCGCCTGGACGGCATTGTCTGCCGAATCCGCCGGGTCAAGCTGGCGCCGCCGATGAAACCGGGGCCGGGAACGGATCATCTGGCAGGCGTTTTTGAAAACCGGGCTTCGGCGGTCATGGGCGTTCCGGTTCCCGTTTACGGCCTGCCTTACGCCACCGTGACCCGGCACTACACCGCCGTCGGCATTCCCAGCATTCTTTACGGGGCGGGGCCGGAATGCACGGACTGGGCGGCTCCGGGTGGGGTGCTTCCGGGCGGCCCGGACGAATGCCTGGTGCTGGATGATTTGCGCAAAGCGACGGAAACGGTGGCGCTGGCGCTGGGCGACTTTATGACGCCTGCCGGTTAACTTTGGATACATGACGGCGATAAAGGATTTTTAGATGCAGACCTCTACTCTCGACAGCGAAACCATCCGCCTGCTGCAAAACCGCGTCAGTGTGCGGGCCTATGAAGACCGGCCCGTTGCGGACGAGATCGTCGACGCGGTTTTGAAGGCCGCTTTCCGCGCGCCGACGTCGTCCAATATCCAGGCCTATAGCGTTATCAAAGTGCGGGACCCGGACATCCGGGGCAAGCTGGCGGATATTGCCGCCGGCCAGGCCCATGTCCGCAACGCGCCGGTGTTTCTGGCCTTTCTGGCCGACCTCACGCGGCTCGAGACCGCTCTCGAAAAGGCCGGGCATGATCTTGGGCCGACCAATCTGGAAATGGGTCTTGTTTCCAGCATCGATGCGTCCCTGGTCGGCATGTCGGCCTATCTGGCCGCCGAATCGTTGGGTCTACAAGGCGTGATGATCGGTGCGATCCGCAACGATGTTGTGGAAACCGCCCGCGTGCTTGAATTGCCGAAGCGGGTCTATTGCGTGTTCGGCATGTGTCTGGGCTGGCCGGCGGAAGCGCCTAAACAAAAACCCCGCATGGATTTCGGCGCCATGGTGCATGACGACCGCTACGGCGCGACGCGTGGCGGGAAATCCGGGGAAGAATCGCTGGGCGTTTACGACGCAGCCCTGGCCGAACACTATCGCTCCATCGGCAAGGAAACGGCGGACGAGTCATGGAGCAACGAAGTCGGCGGGAAATTTTACCCCCAGCCGCGTCCGGCGCTGCGCAGCCAACTGGCCGAACGGGGTTTCGATTTCGAGTGAGGGGCTTATTTTTTTGACGCAAATTTGTCGTCACGGGATTTGCTTTAGTACTTGCCGTAGAGGCTGGACGATCCGTCGGTGTTGAACAGC
>JACNJX010000065.1 GCA_014382345.1 Alphaproteobacteria bacterium | reverse complement strand
TCCGTCGTATTCTTTGAAATCTCGTCAAGCGACGGATAGCGCCCGACCTTGCCTCTTTGAAAATACACTTGAGACCCTGTAGACGCCCCTGGGCCAGGATTGTCACGCGCGATGAATACCTCATCTCCGTCCTTCGATAAGTGCAGCCCGAACCATGAAACCTTTTTTCTAATTTCGCCCTCAGCGACATTATAGCTACCGCGTCCGAGGCAATAGTCGATGATATCGATGATCGCCGACTTCCCGGTTTTCGACTTCCCAGTAACAATGTTTAGGCCATGATTTTTAAAAGGAAGGACGCGCGTCTGACCCTCATGTCCGTAAAGTACGATTGCAGCTATTGAAAAGCTCATGGCCTCACTCCCCAACACGCCAATATCGAACTTTCCGATCCTGACTTCAAAAACCACCGTGCAATAAATTTCGATTTACTGATCGTATCTGAAACTTCCGTCGTCGTATCTCGAATGAACGGCGCTGAGAAATGAGCTTTCTTATCGCCCAATTGCAGGAAATGGCCTTCACCAAAACGAAGCGTTTCCTGTCGCATGGAGAAGCTAATTGCCTCTCTGATATATGGAAGAAGGCCGCTAATTCTTTCACTGAAACTGATAAGAATGTCTTCGTTTTGCTGCACCCATTCATACAGGGAGGTAACGGTAGAAGAGGGAAGCCGCAAGCGCGAATGGCGATGCAATGAAATAGCGAGAGCAATTGAAATATAGGTTAATGGCACACCTTCCGGCTTGCCTTTTTGAAACTCCTCTGCGAACTCAAAAATCAGCGAAGCCACAAATGCAGGATTAAATAAATTAGCTTCCTCAGCGGGCCTATGCTCCCAAGTTTCAAGAATTGTCATTGCCAAGCTCTTTCTCAAAAATTTCTTGGAAATCGGGATGCCAGCCAATCTTCAGCCGATCTGATAACCCTTGAAATGACCCGGATGTGATCCAAGTTTCCACAATGTTCCGAAGTGGAATGGATTTCTGAGATGCCCAAAGGCATATTTGACGTCCTGTCGCTTCTTTCTCTTGCTTATCAACGGGCGCGGAGGTTGCTATTTCAGCATCAAATTTCCGTCCCCAACTATCCCTAAGCTTAGAATCATATTTCCCGAGCTCTTCATCGAGGAGTAAATTTTCCCGCGCCCATTTGGAACGCTGCGCAAAGGCTCTGTAGTAGTCTTGCGCACCACGTTTCACCACGCGGTCCAGCATCCCGACAACTCGCATTTGGCGCACGAAAATCTCCATTTCATCATCATCCGTGTACTCTTTGGCACCTAAGGCACTTGGATCATCAATCGGCAGGGCGTCATCACCAAACATTTTTCCAATTTCATTAGCTTTGGTAATTATGCTTTGGACCGGAATTGTCGCGCTGTTTTCTTTCACCAAACATTTCCCCACAACGTCTAACCACCAGCCTTCCAGATTACTTGCTGCAAGATCAGTATGAGATGGAGCAATTAAGACAATCTCGCCCTCAATCTCGCTCTTCACATCGATCAGGTTGGAATGTTTATCCAGCACTTCAATCTGACCAAGCAGCGCCTTGGCCTTTTCATCAGATAGCGCTAGAAATTCTGCGCGGGCGGTCTTCGTAGTCTGGTTTTTAGACTTTTGTGCCGCTTGTCGTAACAAAGATAAAGCAACCTCGCGATCCTTCGCATTTGCACCCACTCGTAGATGCGCCATCGCAGAGCCTTCCTTGGCCTCCGAGGTTGTGATTAGGACGAATTTTGTTGAACCTAATGTGATGATACCTTGCGCGAGTTGGTCTACCCAAACTCGAATCGTCTTCCATAAATCTACGCTTTTATCATCCAGAGATTTCGGACTCACATGATGCTTCGCCTGAATAAGACACTTGGAATAATCCTCGTCTTCAAAAGCAACATCATCAAATTTTTCAATTGAAATATGACCATTTGGCTTCTTTTTCGCCATATGAAGACCACGAAGAAGCGCTAGGCGACATTGAAAAATGTAACCGACTAAAGAGGCGCTAGCATTAAATTTTGTGTCTTGAACCAAACACACCTTCTCTTATCAATGAGAGTTTAGTAATTCCGCCCTACAAAACATAGTTGTAGAGAAATAGACTGGTCTGAATCGCTGATTAGTGTCAAGAGAACAGGCCGTTAGCGCAGAGGATCATTACTGTATGGCGTTGAAGCCGATTAACCGTAGCCCTCCCTCAACCCCCTCACCCCTCCTTCTCCGCAAACTGGTCATAAGCGTCGAGCGCCTCGGCGGCGTAGACCATCGACGGGCCGCCGCCCATATAGGCGGCCATGCCGGGCGTCTCCCTGAATTACGAAAAGGTTTCCTCCTGTCGACCCGATGCCTGCGTTATCCCGCAAAGCAGATCAAATGAACGGGCGGCCCTCAGGTCCGCGAATGAGCCAAGGCGGACATTCGCCGGATCACGGGGGCACGCGCAAATCACACCCCGTTCGGCAGCGTCACCGTGACCGTCGTTCCTTTGCCGAGCTTACTCTGGATGTCCAGCGTGCCGTCATGGAGATCGACCAGCGACTTTGTGATAGACAGACCAAGCCCCCAACCCTGCTCGGTCCGATAGGGATCGGTTCCGCCCCGGGTAAAAGGATCGGTCAGTTTCGGGATATTCTCGGCCGGGATGCCAATGCCCGTGTCGGTGATTTTCAAAGTGGTGGTCTTTTTTGTCGCCTTCGCCGACACCGTGATCTTGCCGCCGTTAGGCGTGAACTTGACGGCATTCGACAAAAGGTTGAGGAGGATTTGCTTGGCCGCGCGCTTGTCCGCGTAAAGCGGCGGCAGGTCGTCGGGTATCGTTATCGTCAGGCCGATGCCGTTGGTGCGCGCCTTGCCCTCGATGAATGTCTCACACTCCGTGATTATTTCCAGAGTCGACAGCTTCTCCTTGATCAGGGATTGCTTGCCCGCCTCGATGGCCGAAAGATCAAGAATGTCATTGACCAGTTCCAGCAGGTGCATGCCGCTGGCTTGGATATCCCCGGCGTACTCCTGGTATTTCTCTCCGACCGGCCCGAAGTACTGGTGGCCGATGATATCGGCGAAGCCGAGAATGGCGTTCAAGGGGGTGCGAAGTTCGTGGCTCATCGCCGCCAGGAACTCCGACTTCGCGCGGTTTGCCTGCTCCGCCTCGTTTTTTGCATCGAGTAAGGCTTCCTCGGCTTCCTTCCTTTGGGTGATGTCCTGCAACAAGACGGTGTTTATGATTTCCCCGTTGATTTCGAGTTTGGATACCGACGCCGAGGCCGGAAACTCGGTGCCGTCTTTCTTGAGGCCGAAAATCTCCTGGCGCTGGTCCATCAGGCGGTACGTTTCCCGCGAACGGTCGAACTCTTCGATGTGTTTCTTATGACCGTTCCGGAAGCGTTCCGGCATCAACATTTCCAAGGACTGGCCAATGACTTCGTCCGCGTCATAGCCGAAGATGCGTTCCGCGCCTTGATTGAAAAGACGGATATTCATTTTGGCGCCGAGCGCGATCACGGCCTCCGGCTCGATATCGAGAATTCCGGCGAATCGGGCTTCAGACGCCTTAAGGGCATCGTCACTTTTCTTGCGTTCGGTGATGTCGCTGATGGAACCCGCCATACGCAGTGGCTTGCCGTCATCGTCCCAAACCGCCTGACCCTTGGCATGAATCCAGATATAATCTCCGTCCTTGCGCCGCAGGCGATATTCAGTGTTGTAGGGAACGTGTTCTTCAAAATGCTTTCGCACTTCCTCATTGATTCGTTCAACATCATCCGGGTGCAATGCGTTGAAAAACACTTCCACGTCATTTTCAAGTTCGTCGTCCTGATAACCCAGGATTTCCTTAAAGCGCGGCGACATATAATTTTTGTTTGTCTCGATGTTCCAGTCCCACAGCCCGTCATTGCTTCCCGAAACCGCAAGCGCATACCTGTCTTCGCTTTCGATTAACTGAGACGTCCGGCTTTCGACGGACTCGGTCATGACATTGAAGGACTTGGCGAAACGGCCCAGTTCGTCGTCGTATCGCGTTTCCAGACGAACACTGAGGTCCCCATCGGCGATTTTATCCGCCGCGCCGGCAAGGTCGACCAGGGGCTCGGAGATATCCTTCTTAAGCACCCTGTAGAAAATGAATATCTCAATCAACAGGGAGGCGAAGCCGAGAAGAAGAATGATCTGGGCTGTTTGAAAGGCAACGGCGGACACCAAATGCTTCGGATAGACGATTACGAGAAACCAGCCGGGTTCCTTGATGTCGGTCACTGCCAGGTATTCGCCGTATTCGGAATTATCGATGATGTGC
This sequence comes from Alphaproteobacteria bacterium, assembly GCA_014382345.1. GTDB lineage: Bacteria > Pseudomonadota > Alphaproteobacteria > Rhodospirillales > Casp-alpha2 > Casp-alpha2. The sequence goes on along the minus strand of JACNJX010000065.1, from coordinate 10,072 downwards.
TGACCCGGGGCGCGATTGGTGATCAGGGCGTGAGCCGTTTTCAGGTAATCGGTTCCGGACTTGTTAACATCGAAATCGCCCCCTGAGTCCTCGATGTGGGCCATCCATTTAGGATGTGCGATAAGCCTTCCATCCTTACGCATGATGAAGTTATGGGCCCCCTCCAACACATCTTTGATGGTGCGATCCATGATTTCGTTCAACGGTATGTCGTGCCCGATGGTGGCAATTTGCTTGCGCCCTACGTCGACCGGTGTTTCCACGGACACCATCCAGGTCTTACCCGTTTCGTCGTAAAAGAGACCTGTCCAAACGGTATCACGGCTCGGGTTGTGCTTTTTGTCGGCGGCCCACATGAACTCTTCATCTGGCATGAACAGATCGGGTGATACGTCGTGTGCCCAAGTGGGAACTTCGGGCCAATAGCCGACGAGGATGTTCTCCGGGGCCGTGAAATAGACATTCTGCAACTGGTGATGCCAGGGCGGGCCGTACGCGATACTGAGTTCGTTAAAAATGACGACCCGCCGGCGAATGTCCGCATCAATAGTGACTTGGGGCCCGATAAAGCCGAACGCCTGTTTTTCGCCATCGAACCCCTCAAGACGGGTTCGGGTGGTTCCATCCGGAAAACCGGCAAAGAGGCGGTCGAAACGGTCTTTGGGGTCGCCGTCACCATAGTCCTTCAGGCGCTGCAAAAGTTCCCGTTTCAGGACCTTGTGATTGGCCTCGGCCAAGGCGAAGATGCCTCTTTCCCTTTCTCCGCGTTCGCTGATGTATTTTTCCAACTGGCCCAGGTTTTGGTCCGTAACGACGGAAACAATGTGGAAATAGGCAATGGAGGTCACGATGACGATGACCAGCGCGACACGGATGGCAAGCTTGGTGAGAGTCCGGCGGTATATGGACCCTGTCAGATAATTCTGGATTGCTTCAATGTGCGACATACCGCCATGGTCATTTGTTTAATGTTGGCAGGGCTTGTTTGCCCCGTGGAAGCTCCAATTGCACAACGATTACAGTCAGGTTGAGAAATCTGCACCAGGGAGAAGGGTACCCATTAACTGAGTATCATAGTGTGTCATTATTTTTCAATATGTGTCGCCCTGATGTTGGTTCAATCCTGCTACTCCGCAAACTGATCGAAGGCGTCGAGCGCCTGGGCGGCGTAGACCATGGACGGGCCGCCGCCCATGTAGATGGCCATGCCGAGGGTTTCGAGGATTTCCTCGCGGTTGGCGCCTTGTTTGTTGCAGGCCTTGGCGTGGAAGGCGACGCAGCCGTCGCAGCGCACGGCGACGCTGATCGCCATGGCGATCAGTTCCTTGGTTTTCGTGTCCAGCGTTCCGTTCGCCGTGGCGGCGGCAGCCATCTGGGAAAACCCCTTCATCGTATCGGGGATGCCTTCCCGCAACCGCACGATGGATTGGTTGAGCTCGGTGGCCATGTCCGGGTAATTTTTGCTCATTGTTCTCTCTTTCCTTTTCCTTGGGCGATGGGTTGGGGGCGTTGCGGGAATTGCGTGAGGATTTTCATCCATCGTCGCGATGCCCGCTTTATCCAACAAAGCAGGGCACAGGAACGCCCGTCATCTCTAATGTAGAGTCCCCTGCGCCGGAGTCTTTGCTTAATGATAAGCGGGGCAAAAGGAAACCGGGAACAGGGCAACGGTTCAAGGGAGGGTAGGCTAGCCCTGACGCTTGGCCGCCTGCACGGTGGCTTCCAGGCGGTCGAGAAAATGCGAGCGGTCGGCCTTGCCAAACGGTCTCGGGCCGCCGGTGATGGCCCCCTGTTCGCGCAAATCCTGCATCAGTTCGCGGTTGGCCAGCGCCATGCCGATGCCGTCTTGCGTGAACGCCTCGCCGTTGGGCTTCAGCGCCAGCGCGCCTTTTTCCAGGCACCGCGCGGCCAGCGGGATATCATTGGTGACGCAGATGTCGGCGGGTCCGATATGGTCCGCGATCCAGTCGTCGGCGGCATCCGGGCCTTGATTGACGATGATGATTTCCACCAGCGGGCTTTGGTGCGGGCGAATGCCGCCGTCGCTGACCATGAGGGTCTTCAGGCCGTGCCGTTCGGCGACGCGAAGCGTCTCGTCCTTGACCGGACAGGCGTCGGCGTCGATGTAAATGTCCACCATATTCAAGCTGCTGCCGCTTCTCCCATAATACACAGCCCCGCTTGCGCGAGGCCGTGCACGAGGCTTTCCTCCTGAAAGGAAAAAGTCTCTATCCGCTTGCTGCCCGCGGACCGGGTATGGCCGGGGGGGCCGGCCGTTCAGTCCGTCGGATGCGGACCATCCAGCGGATGATCGCCTTCGTAGATGTGCGTATACATAGTAATTCTCCTATGTGTGTGTGATGCCATTCTGGCCCGCACAGCTTAGCGTACGCCGGTTATTTTTTCGAGTCCGGCGGAATCCGGGGCGCGAGTCGGGGGCGGATTCAAGTCTAACCGGGGTTAAGGCAAGGGGGCCCTTGCGCAGGTAGGGTTCGCGCCATACATGATGTACGCCACGCTGGCCCGCCGATCCTCCGGCGGTTTTTTCAATTCGGAATTCCGGTCCATGCTTTTTGAAACCCTGGTTAAATCCTTCGGCGAAGACGGCGCTGTGGCGCTGGCAGGCCTCGCCGTCGGCCTCACTTTCGGCGCGCTGGCGCAGCGCAGCCGGTTCTGCATGCGGTCGGCCACCATCGAATTCTTCCGCGGGTCCATCGGGCCGAAAACCGCGGTCTGGCTGCTGGCGTTCGCGGCTAGCGTGGCCGGAACCCAGGTGCTGACTTCGGGCGGCTGGCTCGATGTTTCCAACGCCCGGCAGTTGACCGGGCAGGGCAGCCTGTCGGGCGCCATCCTCGGCGGGTTGATGTTCGGCGCCGGTATGGTGCTGGCGCGGGGCTGTACCAGCCGCATTCTGGTTCTATCGGCGACGGGCAATCTGCGCGCCCTGGTGACCGGGCTGATTTTGGCGATCATCGCACAGTCGTCGCTGCGCGGCTTCCTGTCCCCGGCGCGCGAATGGATCGCCGGTCTCTGGACCATCAGCGGGGAAGCGGCCAGGGACCTCACCGCCGTGATAGGTTTGGCCGACGGGGTGCCTGTGATCATCGGCATCGTGCTGTTCGGGCTTGCGCTCTATCTTGCGCTATTCCGCGAGGTCAGCCGCTGGATGATGGCCGGGACCATCGGCGTCGGCCTGACCATCGCCGCCGGGTGGCTGGTGACCTATTCGATTTCGACCCAGTCCTTCAATCCCGTGTCGGTGAAGAGCATTAGCTTCATCGGGCCGTCCGCCGATACCCTGATGGGCTTCATCAATCACCCAAGTATGCCGCTGGTGTTTGACCTAGGCCTGGTGCCCGGCGTGTTCGCGGGGTCCTTCTTCGCAGCCCTTCTGGGCCGCGAATTGAAGTGGCAATGCTTCAGCATCGAGGAAAGCCCGATGCCGCGCTATGTCATCGGCGCCGTGCTGATGGGCTTCGGCGGCATGCTGGCCGGCGGTTGCGCCGTCGGCGCGGCGATGACGGGCACGTCCGTGTTTTCGCTCACCGCCTGGGTGGCGATGCTGGCGATGTGGGCCGGCGGCGGCATCACTGATTTCCTGGTCGACCGCCGCCCGGACGCCGAGGACGTGAAGGGCTTTTCCGTCGAGGAACAGCTTCCGGCCGAATAGGGCGGACCGAAATCGCCAAAAAAAACCGCCGGGCGTTTCCACCCGGCGGTTCAGTGACAGGGTTGGCTTAATTGGGTTTACGCTCAGCCCCAGATGTCCTTGCTGATGGAGCGGTACCAGCCGTCGGCGAAAAGCGCCTCTTGCTGGTGGAAGTTGGCGTCGGCGCCGGATGGACTAAGGCCGCCCGAGCCTTTGATCTTGATGATCTTGCCGCCTTCGTAGCCATAGACCATGGCGACGGAAATGCCGTAATCCGGCGCCACCAGGCTGTAGCACGTGTTGACGAACTTCGGCGTTCCCGGCGTTTCGCCGGCCAGCAGCGAGGCGACGGCGGCGGCGCAGACCTTGGCCTGGGTCGAGGCCGCGAAGCCGGACTTCGGCATCGGCGAGGAGATCGAGGAATCGCCGATCACATGCACGCCGGCGACCAGTTTCGACTCGAAGGTCTTCTGGTCGACCGGACACCAGCCCGTCTGGTCCGACAATCCGGACACATCGGCGATCTTGCCGGCTTTTTGCGCCGGGATGACGTTGACCACATCACCCGAATATTTGCCGAAGTTGGTGTGCAGCGTCTTACCCTTGGCATCGACGCGGATCACCACGCCGTCGTTGTCGATGTTGTGGTAGTCGATCATGCCGCCATACAGCTTGGCCCAGCCTTCCTTGAACAGACCCTGCTTGGAAAACTTCTTTTTCGGGTCGAGCACGACGATCTTCGACTTGGGTTTGTGCTTTTTGAAATAGTTGGCGACCAGGCTGATCCGCTCACCGGGGCCAGGCGGGCAGCGGAACGGATTGGGCGGCGGAGAAATCAGGAAGGTGCCGCCATTGGGCATGGCCTCCAGCTGGCGGCGCAGCAGTGTCGTCTGCGGTCCCGCCTTCCAGGCGTGGGGGATGGTGCCGATGATGTCCGCTGTCAGGCCCTCGATGGCGCCCCAGCGGAAATCGATGCCCGGCGATACGATGCAGCGGTCGAAGGGCAGCATTCCGCCGCGCGCCAGCTTGACCTGTTTTTTGCCGCCGTCGATGTGGACGGCCAGGTCATGGACGATCTTCACGCCGCGCGCCTTGAGGGCGTCGTAGCTTTGGGTAATGAAGCCCATGTCGTTGAGCCCGCCGATCACGGTGTTGGAAAACGGACAGGTGATGAAACTGGTGGATGGCTCGACAAGGGTGACCGAAATGCCGGGATCGAAGCGGGTCAGGTATTTGGCTGCCGTCGCCCCGCCGAAACCGCCGCCGATGACGACAACGCGGGCCTTTGTCGCGGCCGCGATGGCGGGCGCCGATAATCCGGCGGCTGCCGTAGCGCCGGCCGCTCCCAGCAGCCGGTTGAAGGTTCTTCTGTTCAGTTTACGCATTTTCGTTTCCCTCTTACTGGCTGCCCGAGAAATAGCGCGACAGCGCCTTGATCTCGTCGGCGTTGAAACCCTTGGCGATGCGGCCCATGACGGTGCTGCTTTTCTTGCCGGCGCGAAACGCCATCAGTTGGGTTTCGATGTATTTTGCAGGCTTGCCCTTGATGGTCGGCATGGCGCCCACGCTCTGGCCTTCGGTGCCGTGGCACGAAAAGCAGGTGTTGGCGAGCACCACCGACGACGCCATGTCGGCCCGGGCGCTGCCGGCGCCAGCTATCTGTAATGAAAAAGCCGTGGCCACGGCGGCGGCTATAAGACTTGTGGGTAATCTCACGTGAACCTCCAGTTTGTGTTCGTTTGAATATTGTTGGGCGGGACTCTGACCGGTCCCTTGTCCGCTCGTCTCCAGCGGAAAAAGTACACTACAGGAATGTGGAAACAAATTTCCACAAGAATCTTGTAAAATTATCCACAGGCTATGGAGGCCTTGCCGCGGTGGGTGTTGTCCGCCTTCCTGGCTTTTGCTTTTGCTCCCAGTCCAGGCTGCGCCCGCTCTCGCCTCTTGGTTTTTGATCCCTGTCCGGGCTGCGCCCGTCCTCGCCTCTTGATTTTTGATCCCTGTCCGGGCTGCGCCCGTCCTCGCCTCTTGATTTTTGATCCCCGTCCGGGCTGCGCCCGTCCTCGCCTCTTGTCTTACCCGCCCTCAAGCCTTATTTCTTTGCCAGCAATTCAACACGTGATTCAAACGGGGAGCGGCTGTCCGGCATGCGTAAATATCTTCATATCAATCTGAATGACCACAGCGTCACATCCGAAAATTTAGAAGGCGAGGCCGTGATCAAGGCGGGACGGAATTTCATCGTCCGCACGATGCTGGACCGGGGGCTGGCCGGGGTCGACCCCATGTCGCCGGAAAATCCGCTGATTTTCTCCGCCGGCCCCTTCGCCGGGACCAACTTTTCCAACGCCAACCGCATTTCCGTCGGCTGCAAAAGCCCGCTCACCGGCGGCATCAAGGAATCCAACGGCGGCGGCACCTTCGCCTTTGCCCTGGGCCAACTGGAAATCGCCGGTTTCACGCTGGATGGCGCATCCGACGGCTGGACCGTGATCCGCATCACCAAGGACGACGGCATCCTTTTCGAAGACGCCGCGCCCTACATGGGCAAGTCCAATTTCGAGGCCGCCCGTATGCTGCACGAAAAATACGGCGACAAGGTCAGCCTCGCGCTGTGCGGCCCGGTCGGCGAATACCAGGGCCTGGTCGCCGGTATTGCGTTCAGCGACAATGAAAACCGACCGGTGCGGATCTCCGCGCGCGGCGGCGTCGGCGCGGTGATGGGCATGAAGAAGGTCAAGGCCATCGTCTGCGACAAGGCCAAGATGCCGACCTTCAGCGACCGCAAGAAGGTGATGACCGCGGTGCGCGATTACGGCGCGAAAATCACCGACGACCCGGCGGCCCAGGCGATGGGCCGCAACGGCACGGCGCAGGTCGCCGACCTGACCAACCACTTAGGGGGGCTGCCGGTGAACAACTTCTCGTCCGGCCAGCAGGTCGACACCACCGACGGCAAAAGCGTTTTGAAAATGGGCGGCGATTATATCCGCGAGCTGAACATCGAGCGCGGCGGCGAAACCACCCACGCCTGCATGCCGGGCTGCATGATCAAATGTTCCAATGTTTATGTCGATGCCGACGGCAAGGAAATCGTCTCGCCGCTGGAGTACGAGACCATCTGCCTGCTCGGCACCAACGTCGGCATTGACGAGCCGGACGATATGGCCCGGCTCAACGCCATCGTCAACGACCTCGGCGCCGACACCATCGAGATCGGCGCGACCCTGGGCGTACTGATGGAGGCCGGCGAGGCCGACTTCGGCGACGTCGCCTTTATGAAAGCGGCGCTGGAAGACATGCGCGCCGGCACCGAGCGCGGCAAGCTGCTGGCCCAGGGCACGGCCCGGATCGGCGAACATTACGGTGTCAAACGCGTGCCGGTGATCAAGAAACAGGCGCTCAGCGCCTATGACCCCCGCGTCATCGAGGTCACGGGCATTTCCATGATGGTGTCGGCGCAGGGCGCCGACCATACCACCGGCAACCTGCCGGGCGCGGAATGTGTCGGCAAGACGACGGAAGAGCTTTCCGAGCTCAGCCTCGAGGTGCAGATCAACTCCGCCGCCGCCGACAGCCTGGGGCTCTGCGTGTTCGGGCGCACGGTCACCAACACCAACCACTCCGAACTCCTAGACGCGCTCAACGGCGCCTTCGACGTCGACCTCGATGCCGATTTCATCAACGAACTGGGCCGCGAAACCCTGCTCAAGGAAATCGAGTTCAACGAACTGGCCGGCTTCACCGAAGCCGACGACGCGCTGCCGCAATTCTTCTATGACGAGGAACTTCCTCCCACCGGCAAGACCGCGCGTCATTTTGCCGCCGACATCAACAAGGCGCAGCGCAAGATGCTGCAAGAGGGTAAGAGCTTCATCTAGAAGCGACCGGGACCAATAAGAGGGCAAGAGCTTTATTTAGAACCCGGCCTCACCGGTAACCAAAAGCCCGCATCGGTTTGCTCCGCCCAGGGTTTTTTTTAGGCTTCTTCTGGCAATTAGCCGTTGCAGTGGGGCAAGACGCCATAGGCACGCTTGTATTCCTTCAGCAATTCGCGTTGGCGCCTGAGCGGATTGAGTGAAAGTTCGCAACTGTAGACGTTCGCAACAACCGTACACTCGCCCTCGCTACCCGACACATGGGCAAGAAGGCTGCTTTGGATACTGTTTTCCGCACAACCGTAATAAATCATGTGCCCTTCAATATAAGTTTCTGTGCGTGTAACCGATTTTCCCCTGCAGATAGACTTGATGATGCGAATTCTCTATGAGTTTTTTGGCATCTTCTGCAAAATATACGTCTTCAAATCGAAGTCCCATAATATTCTTTCCGAAATGCGCGTCTATCGCGGTGCCGGAGAAAAGATATTGCATTCCATCACTAATACCGTTCCGAAAATCAAACACCCAAATATTGCTGACCAATTTTGGAATCTTCATCAAATCAATTTTTTTGTAGTCGGGGAACCGCCTGTCGCCAGTTTCAGCAATTACGAACTCCGCAAATTCAATCAGTTTTGAATTCGTCGTTAGTTCTTTGATTTTCCGAAGATCAATCATCACTTAAACCAAAATTCATATTTCGGTTCTGGCCACTGGGAAAGGCAACAATCCAAAACGTTATCAGCCAACATATACGATTATACCATTGCAGGTTCAGTGTTTCCTATCCACTTGGAAACACCAAGCCGAGGTTAAATCAAAATGTCCGGTTCGGGTCATTAACAGACTCTTTCTGACTGCCCTCAAAATGTCCGTTATTGGGGGGAAAGCGGAAGTTTTTCAGGGTAAGGCAAAGAGTCCGCTAATAGCCATAAGCGGATATCAAACATCGACCGCCCTATCACCACGCTTTAACGCATTGGCGAACTCGTGGTTGAGGTTCCTGTGGCTTGCCTCGTCCTCGCGGATCGTTACCACAACATCCCTGAGCCGCGCGTCGGCAGGTAAATTCCAGTAATCTATGGCAATCTGGGGCGCCGGTACGTTTTCGTGCTTACCGGCATCGATCTCTTCCAGGTACTGGGTGTAGCTTACGACCGCTTCTTCTTCGAAGTAACCGACGATCCGGTGCGCAGTCTTGGGCCAAATCAAATAAAGCAGGAAGAAGAAATTATAAAATACCCCTTGGGTGAAAAGGATCAATAACCGCTCCAGCCTATTTGGCTTGGCGATATGGATGAAGGTCATAAGGTGCATGCGTTCGTTTTCCGCCTCATCGAGCAGCGTGCGAATCCAACCTTGATCGTCCTCCATGCGTCGCAATGCTCTCAAGTGCTGCAACGCACCGGCAACCATTCCAGGAACTGCCGCCACAGTTTCCAGAACGATGGCGCGGTGGCCATATCGTTTGGCGAAGAATGTATCCGCAAAAAAACGCAGCATCTTCACGAAAAAGAGCGCAAATCTATCTGATAGATTTTCGGGAATATGGTGTCGTGAAAGTTCGACAGTACCGTCCATTGTCATCGACATTAGATGCTCCCTTAAATGCTTCTAATTATCAATATCACAATCGAGAATAGCACAATGGAAAATTGGAAACGAGTCCCGTTATTTGAACTGTTTTTTTCCAGGCAATGTCCGCTTCGGGTCAGAAGCAGACGTTTTTCATGCCTGCTCAAAAAGTCCGCTTTCGGGGGTAAGGGCGGACATAAAAACGCATGCCCGGAAATGCCTGCTAATAGCCGTGATCGGTCCCTCTACCGGCATGATCCGGGGCATTTGGAAATGTCCGGCAGGAGAACAAGGGGGGTAAAGGTCACTCCGCCGCCTCCGCCATGCCTTTTTCAGCTTCCTCACGCTCGGGATGGATGCTACCCCGTTAAAAACGCGTTAGATTTAGGGGAGGTGGAAATTCATTCAGGAGGGAACCGGCCATGCCGCATTCGACCTATTTGCCCGAGAAGATGGGCTCGGCCACGGTTTCGCCGACGGGCCGGTTCGAAGCCGGATCGTTCCAGGAATTCACCGTCACCTATACCGCCGGGTATTTCGGTATCGATGATACCGGGTCGATAAAAATCGTCCACCGCTTCGCGTCGGACATGGGGCGGCCGCAGTTCACCGACCCCAAGGCCGCCAACTACACCACGGTCGAGGCCTCCAACGGCGCCATCCTGCATGTCGAATACGACATGAAGCGCAACATCCGGCCGTGGGACAAGACGCTCTACATCAAGGTGGTGCGGGGGTTCCTGCGCGAGGGCGACGAGATCATCGTCCGCTTCGGCGACCGGCGGCAGGGATCGCCGGGCATGCGGATCCAGACCTTCTGCGAGGACACCTTCGAGTTCCGCGTCCTCGTCGATGCCATCGCCACCTATAACTACGTCGAACTGCCCGAACAGCCGATCATCGCCATCATTCCCGGCCCGCCGGTGCTGTTCAAGGCCATCCTGCCGACGCTCAGGCGTGCCGGCGA
>JACNJX010000043.1 GCA_014382345.1 Alphaproteobacteria bacterium | reverse complement strand
GGTGTGCTGTTCAAGGACGGTGAGCCCGGGCATGGCATTGGCATGAGCGTAATCCCAACCATAGGGCGGCGGCAGGTCGCGATCGGAAAAAACGATGAGGCGGGACAGGCGCACGTCAGGCGGCTCGATGTTCATCGGCCTTCCTCTGCTCATTATCGCTTTCGACGGCTTCCTTCAACATCGCTGGAAACCGAGGAAAGGCCGACGTGATTTGGTTCCAGTTCGGCATTTCGGGGCTCTCCAGAGGGGCATCCCGGAAAAAGCCGGCGCCCAAACGCAAGCCTTCGGCGAAGGTCTGGACGGCGAGGTCCTCCCGGTCCCGATCGAACGGAATATTGTTGATCATGGCGGTATCGTGGTACTTCCGGATCATGTCCCGGGCCATCGAAACGTAGGCCATCCGAAGTGTCTCTATGGCGTCGTCCGAGAACACCTCGCCCTCCGAAACCATGGTACGGCAGAACGTCCTGGCGATGTCGATGGACATCTTGAACAAGCCCTTTTCGGGGTCGGCCTCGGAAATAGGCTGGTGCTTGTGCTCGTAAGTATCGATCAGATCGACCTGGCAGATGCGTTGGGTGGAACTGTTTTGGAAGACCTCGGCCAGAAGGCCGAAGTCCAGTCCCCAATCCCCCTGCAATTTATTGACCCGGGCCAGATCGGCCGTCATCGCGAACTCCCCGGCCAGCGGGTAACGGAAACTGTCCAGATAGACCAGCAAGGGCGTGTAGCCGAAGACCTTCTGCATGGCCCTGATCAGCGGCATAACGAACAGCCGGGTCACGCGCCCGAAAATATGATCATTGACCCGAGGGTAATACCCTTTGCAGAACTCGTAGTTGAGGCTCGGATTGACAATCGGATAACAAAGCCGCGCCAACAATCCGCGTTCGTAATTGATGATATCGCAATCGTGAAGGGCGACCATGTGGCTGCCCCCTTCGGCAAGGGCGTATGCGAGAGAAACCCATACACCGCGGCCCTTGCCGCCGGTTGCGATTTTCAGCCCGTACTGATCAAGCTGGCCGTAAAGCCTTTGGAGCCGCCCGCCATCGTGCCAGACGATCTTGACGTCCTGAGGGAGGCCGCCGAAGAAATCCTTGGCGCGGCGAAACCCGTCGCCATCGGCCTTGTCCAGCGAAACGATGATCTGGTGCAGGTACTTGACGTCCTTCAACTCGCCCACGATTCGCCCCAGCGCCGGCCGGTCGAGTTCACTGATCAGCGACGGCAAGACCAAGGTGATCGGTTTCGCCTCTGAAAACCCTTCCAGATCGGCTTCCAGACGCTCAAGGCTAGCGTTTGGAAAACGGGGCAATGTCGAGATCACGCCGGTCTGATGAAAATCACCCATACACCCCTCCTTACAATTTGGTCAACGCGTATTCCTTGGTGATCAGGTAATCGACTTGTTTCCTGAGTTCGCTGACGGCCTGGTGTTCTTTCTCCAGGACTTTTTGCCTGAATTCGTCCGGAACCTCCTTGCCCCGCAGGGCGTTAAAGGCCTCGTTGTCGTGATAGGTCATGTCGATGAACATCTTTGACGTTACGTCGAGCATGGGCGCATACAGGCCCTCGCAGATCAGGACTTGAACGTCCCTGAAATCGACGAGGAGCTTGTAGGCGGACGAGGTGATGAACTCCAGAATGGGAAGCAGGATCTGGCCGCCCGTCTCAAAACTTTTCAGGACGTAATCCAACTCGTCGAAGTTTATTTCGGATGGCCCAACGCTTTCCAGGTTCGATTTCACCCTCAGGTCGTTCCTCTCCTTGTGGGGGAGCGCGAAGAAATCATCGGTGTGGACGGTGAAGGATTTCAGTTGTTTTTCGGATTTGAAAAGGCTGCTTGCGACCACGTGGCTGATCTCGGATTTTCCGGACCCGGACTCGGCACCGATAGCGATGGAGATTTTCTCTCCTGCGTAGTTTTCCAGCACCATATCCGTGATCTCGCGGGCGGCCTTCTTGTGGTCATCGGTGATAACCAGGATATCTCCCAACGGCATGGCATATCCTCCCTATCGGGCTGTTGGCTACGGCGTGGCTTAAGCCTCCCACAGCCCCTCTTTTGCGGGCACCAACCAGCCATCGGCGGTGGTGACCGGTTCCCCGGCGGCGGTGTCTCGGCTCCTTCACATCCATGGAGACCATAGGCTCCGGCGCTTTTATTTAATTGCTAAAAACCGGCGCTGACATTGACCATAATCAAGCGCCAAGACTTTAATCCAACGGCGTTCCGCCCGGATCGGCACGGCTTAGAGGTTGCGGCGGATTTCCATGGCCTAAAAAGGCGGTGCCCCGAAAGCGGACATAACCGGATGGGGGCTTCCAGGATGTTGCGAGCACAACCTGTTTTCCCTGTCGCCCCTACTTCCCGGGACGGGCCACCGGCATGCGCCGGCCCAGCGCCACCACGCCGACCACGCCGACGGCGAACAGCAGCGTCGTTACGTCCAGGACCTCGCCCAGCAGCAACGCCGACGCCGCCAGCGTCATGAACAACTGCAACAGCTGCACCTGGCCGACACGCGCGACGCCGCCCAAGGCCAGTCCCCGGTTCCAGGCGAAAAAGGCAGCCAACTGGCTGATCAGCGCGACATAGAGGAAACCGGTCCACATCGGCCATGGGACGCCCCAGTCGACGTCTCCGATCACCCACAGGACCGGCGGCAGCACCAGCGGCAAAGAGGCAACCAGGGCCCAGCAGATCACCTGCCAGCCGCCCAGCACCCTGGAAAGATCCCCGCTGATGGCATAACCGGTCCCGGCGCACGCCGCCGCCGCCAGCAGCCACACATCCCCTGCCTGCAAGGCGCCGCCGCCCCGGATCATGGCGAAACCGACGACCAGCGCACTGCCCAACAACGCCACCAGCCAGAATCTGGAACTAGGCCTTTCCCCACACAGCACCGCCGCCACCGTCGTCACCAGGGGCAGAACACCGAGCACGATACCGCCGTGCGCCGCCGGAACCGTTTGCATGGCGATGGACATGAACAACGGGAAGCCGATCACCAGGCACAACGCCGAAAGCATCAGCCGGGACCAATGGCGCCGGGCCGGCAGCGATTGACGCGTAACCGCCAGGATCACCACCGCCATAGCCGCCGCCAGCACGGCGCGGCCAAGGCCGACGAACACCGGGTCCAGCCCGGCAACGGCAACCCGCGTCGCCGGCAGAGTGATGGAAAACCCGGCGACACCGATGATGCCTAGGATCATGCCACGGGTTTCGTCGGTCATTTCCTACCATACCCTAAAAAGAAAAAGGCCGTATCGTTTCCGACACGGCCCTTTTGCAATTCGATGCGCCAAGCGTTTAGCGCGAATAGAATTCGATCACCAGGTTCGGTTCCATGGTCACCGGATACGGCACGTCGGCCAGCTTCGGCGTCTGCAGGAAGGTGCCTTGCATCTTTTTCAGATTGACCTCGATGTAGTCCGGAACGTCGCGTTCGGGGCTTTCGATAGCCAGCAGAACCAGCGGCATCTCGCGGGATTTTTCCCTGACCTCGACGACGTCGCCTTCCTTGACCTGGTAGCTGGGAATGTTGACCCGCTTGCCGTTGACCTTGACGTGGCCGTGGTTGACGAACTGGCGCGCCGAAAACACGGTGGGCACGAACTTCATGCGGTAGACGACGGCGTCCAGGCGGCGTTCCAAAATCCCGATCAGGTTTTCGGACGTATCGCCGCGGCGCCGGTCCGCTTCCTTGTAATAGCGGCGGAACTGCTTTTCCGTGATGTTGCCGTAATAGCCCTTGAGCTTTTGTTTCGCCATCAACTGGGTGCCGAAATCGGACGGCTTGCGGCCGCGCCGCTGGCCGTGCTGGCCGGGACCGTAATCGCGTGTGTTGACGGGGCTTTTCGGGCGACCCCAAAGATTTTCACCGAGTCGCCGGTTGATCTTGTATTTGGACCGAATGCGTTTGGTCATGGTCTTGTCTCTCCCGTTTTTCGGGTTGCAGTTTTGTCCCGGTAGGCCCTTTTCGACCGTTGCTTAAAACGGCTGGTTAAAGAAAGGACGGGGCGGCGCCGCGTATACGCTCGCCCGCGTTCCCGGGAATGAAGGCGCGGAATATAGGGGAATCCGGGGAATTGTCAAACCCTGAAAGGGGTTTTTCGGCAGGATTAGCTGCTTTCCAGTTCGGTATCCCAGTACAGGAAATCGCGCCAGCTTTCATGCAGGAAGTTGGGCGGGAAGGCGCGGCCGTTTTCCTGGAGCAGAAAATTGGACGGGCGCACCGGCGGGCGTAACAGTTGCATACCGGCATTTTTCAGCGACCGGTGGCTCTTTTTCAGGTTACACGGCGCGCACGCGGTGACCACGTTTTCCCACATCGTGCGCCCACCGCGTGAGCGCGGCACGATATGATCAAACGTCAGGATTTCGGACGGGAACGGTCTGGCGCAGTACTGACACGAAAAGGCGTCGCGCAGGAACACGTTGAATCTGGTAAAGGCGGGCCGGCGGTCCATATGGACGTAGTCTTTCAGCGAAATAACGCTGGGCAACTTGAGTTCGAAACTCGGCGAATGCACGGCGCGGTCATATTCGGAAACCACGTTGACGCGGGACAGAAACACCGCCTTGACGGTGTCCTGCCAGGACCACAGCGACAGCGGGAAATAGCTCAACGGCCGGAAATCGGCATTGAGAACGAGGGCTGGAAAGTTTTCGCCCGAAATGGACATCCCCATGGACACCCGCTTAGCCTCCCTTAAAGATTGGCCGGAGCATACACCATCTTGTAATTAGAAGACAATCGGAGGGTTCATCCGGTATTCCCACCGAGTTCCGCAAGATCTTCCGCGACGCGTTCCAGGACGCTTTCCCAGGTCTTTTTCCGGGCCTGGCGGTAAAGCCGCATGGTCGGATACCAGGGGCTGGCGTCGCCCTCCATCATCCAGCGCCAGTCGGGGTTGAACGGCAGCAGCGTCCACACCCTGGCCCCCAGCGCGCCCGCCAGATGCACGACGGAGGTATCGACGGAGATCACCACATCCAGGTTGGCGATGGCCGCCGCCGTTTCCGAGAAATCCGTCAACTGCGGCGCGAGATCGCGAATGGCGTCGCCGAACACGTGCTCGGCCTCGCCGTCGCGCCCGACCAGCAGACTGAAGGCCTCCACCCCCGGCGCTTCCACAAGAGGGGTGAACAATTCCGGGTCGATGGAGCGATTGCGGTCGTTGGCGTGATCCGGATTTCCGCCCCACACGAAGCCCACGCGCAAGCCCTGTTTCGGGTCCTGCTTTTGGCCCAGCCGCTCGGCCCAGTCGCCGATGAGCCCGTCATCGGCCTTAAGGTAAGCGCCGCCGGCGGGGATGGTCTCCAGCGTGGTGTGGAACAGCCTCGGCAGTTCCATCAACGAAATATGAAAATCGAAGGGCGGGATCGTATCGCCGCTTTGGAGCATGGTATCGACACCGTCCAAATCCTTGAACAGCCGCGCCATGGGCAGCGGCGCATCGAAAATCACATGCGCGCCGGTTTGCCGAAGCATCGGCAGGTACCGCACGAACTGCAAGGTGTCGCCCAGCCCCTGCTCCGGATAGGCCAGGATGGTTTTGCCGGTCAGGTCTTCACCGTCCCACAGCGGCTGCTTATAGGCGCGCACACGAAACACCGGATCGTCCGGATCCCGCCGCCGCCAGGAATATTCCGGCCAGCCGCCCTCAAAATCCCCCTGCACCAGGCGGACGATGCCCAGGTTCTTGTGGGCGCCGAAGTTTTCCGGCTCTGCCTGGATAACCTTTTCGTAGCACGCCGCCGCCGCTTCGAAGCGCTCCAAATCCTTCAACACGTTGCCCAGGTTGTTGTGGGCCTCGAATAGGGTGCGGTCGAGCACGATGGCCTTCTGGAAACTGACGGCGGCGGCATCCGGCCGGCCCATTTGTCCCAAAGCGTTGCCCATGTTGAGGTAAGCCGCGGCGTAATCGGGTTTGCCGTTCAGCGCATTGTTGTAACATTCCAGCGCCTCTTCGAAGCGTCCGGCATCGTGCATCGCCAACCCCAAATTGTTCCAGGCCTGTGGGAAGTCCGGTTTCAGCGTTACCGCCGCATGCAATGCCTCGATGGCGTCATCGGGTTTCTTCAGGTCCCGGTAGGCGTTGCCGAGATTGAAATACCCGGCGACGAAATTTCCATCCAGCGCGATGGCGCGTTTGTAGCATTCGACGGCCTCGTCGAGCCGGTCCAGTTGAAGATAGATGATTCCTAAGTTGCAATGTTCCTGCGCGCCGCCATAGCCGCGTTCCAGGGCGTCCTTCACAAATTCCACGGCCTTTTCGTTTTCGTCCAACCGGTGCAAGGACATGCCCAGGCCGTAGAGCGCCTTGATTTCCCGGGGCTCGGCCTGCAGCACCTTGAAAAAACCTTCGGCGGCCTGTTCGAAGCGCTCAAAGCGGTGATGCTCCAGGGCCGCGTTCAGCAGATCCAGGATATCCGCAGCCCCGGCCTCACCGTTATTGCTGTCCGCGCTCATGCAAAAAATCCCTTAACCTGTTCGCAAACAAACGCTGTCCGGCAGGATAGATAACGGAATTTGGTTAATAAAGACTGCTTTTTCGCCAAAAAGACCTCAGCCCTTCAGCGGATGGAGTGTGTCGTCGAATTCATCCAGGGAGGGGAAATCCAGGGGCTCCAGGTCCTGCAGGCGCCCGAGCCGTTCTTCATAGGCTTTGAGGATGTCCTGCCTTTCCGCGTCCGAAATATACGGCACATGCCAGGCGACGAAGGGCGGCAGTACGCTCATCCCCGTGTAATAAAGGGTGCCGCGCAGCAGCGGGCGCAGCATGTCTTCCAGCGGCCCGTGCACGCCGTCTTCGGCCAGCATGTGCTCGCGGCCGCCCAGGGTAATCGTCGCCATCGCCTTGCGGCCCTTGAGCCCGCCCCGGTCGTAGAAGCGCTTGCCGCCATAGGTCAGGCCGGAAATCAGCACCCGGTCGATCCAGCCTTTCAGGATCGCCGGCACGGAAAACCAATACAGCGGAAAATTCAGGATCAGCAGGTCGCACCACTGGACCTTTTCGATCTCATCTTGGATATCCGGCGCCAGGGTTCCGCTTTCATAGCCGTGGCGCTGTTCCAGGGCATAGACCAGATAGTCCGGATCGACGCGATCCGTGAAATCCGCCGCACTGGCCACCGGGTTGAAGGCCATGGCGTAGAGGTCCGAGGTCCTAACCTCCCAGCCCTGCCCCTTGAGAGCCCGCACCGACAGGTCGAACAGCGCGGTGTTGAACGACTTCGGTTCCGGGTGGGCGCTGACGATGAAGGCTTTCATCGTGGGCTCAACGTTCCGTCCACCGCGTCCTGGAAGAACCGTTCCAACGCCCGCACGGCTTCGTGGTTTTCGAACAGTTTATGGCTGTTGTCTTTGATCCTCTTTTTCATCTCTTCGCGGAACGGCATATCCTGCGCCAGCCGCAACGCCAGATCGACATAGCTTTCCGCGTCTTGGGCGATCAAATCCAGGATTCCCATTACTTGGTATTGCGCGCAGGTAATCCTCCCGCGCAGGAAATTGGTCGGCCAGGCGACAATGGGAATGCCGGCGGAGAAGGCTTCATAGCTTGAGTTGCCGCCGCCGAAATGCGGCGTATCCAGCAGCGCATCGGCGGACCCGAGCAGGACCATATAGTCGGCCCCGTCCATTCTGGGCAGAAACACGACCCGGCCCGCTTCTTCCGGGAACGCCGCTTCGAAGCGCTCCCTTAGCAGGCCGTCCCAATGAGGGTTGTTGCCGGAAATCAGGATCAGGCGGCCGTCCGGATCGGCTTTCAGGAGACGCCCCAGCACGGCGTCGAAGCTGGGATGAAACTTGAACAGGGTTTGGGCTATGACATAAAGCCTGGCGCCTTGCGGCAGCCCGAAATGGTCGCGGCCCGGCAATGCGGCAAGCGCCGGGGGAGAAGAATAGAACACCGGCAAATGCTTCAGACGAATCAGTGTTTCGCTGTAATGGTCATCGGATTCAGGCGTTTCCAGGCCCTCGGCGGACAGGAAATAGTCGATGTTGGGAATGCCCGTGGTGTCCGGGTGCCCCCATGTCACCGCCTGCATCGGGGCCAGCCGGGAAAACGCCAGAAAATAGGTGAACGGGTCCATGCCGATTTCCGGATAAAACAAAATGTCCAGATCTTCGGCGGCGATGCGCGCGCGGTCCGTATCCAGGTCTTTTTGCAGCACCACCACCTGATCGGCGGCGGCATCGATCAGGGTGGAGAGTTTATCCGGTTCACCGGGCAAGCGGAAGACAACGACTTCGAAGCGGTCCCGGTCGAGGTGTTCGATCCATCCCCTGTTGAGTTTTCCGATGGTGTGGTTGTGGAAAAACGCCGACAGGGCTCCGACGCGGATTTTGTCCGAAGCGTTGCGTTGACGAGATACTTGCCCAGGCGTCCAGTCCAGGGACGGGCAAACCCGCAAATACATCTCCGCAATGCCCTGCTGCAACGAACGGTCGTTCCGGTCATGATAGGCGAGCAGGAAATTCGTCAGCCCGATGTCCCAGACCGGGTTTTCCAGAGTCTCGCCGTTCAAGCCGACCGTCTTCAGGCCGTCGGCCAGTTCCCGGCGAAGGCGGTCGATTTCGTCCGTGGATTTGTCGATTGCCGGAAAACACATCAACGACTTGATGGCCGCCCTGAGATTGCCTCCGTAACTGCCTGCCCCCAACTCAATCATCCTCCTGAAGCAGGTCCGGGCCTCATCCGCCTCGCCCATTTCAAGGTAGGCGTTGCCAAGCCTGTTGAGGGCATCCTCGAAATCCGGCTTAAGGGCGATGGCCGTTTGAAAATGCCCGAGGGCCTCCTCTCCCCGGCCCAGTTTCCTCAAGGCATTGCCCATGCCGGCGTGGGCCTGAGCGTGGTTCGCATCGATGCCGAGCGCCCGCCGGTAGCAGTCCAAAGCGGCCTCGAAATCGCCCTGCCCGATGAGCGCCACGCCAAGACTGTAATGGATTTCGGCATCATCCGGCAGGATGGCCAAGGCCTTTCGATAACTGGCGGCGGCCTCGATCAGCCGCCCCAGTTCCTGAAACACATGGCCGAGATTGTAGTGCGCAAAGGCATACTCCGGCCTGAGATCGACCGCCTTTTGAAAACTGAGGGCGGCCTCTTCAAACGCGCCTTGTCCTTTAAGCGCATTGCCGAGATTGAAGTGAGCTTCGACGAAATCCGGTTTCAAGTGGACGGCCTTTTGGAAACTCCGGGCGGCGTCTTCCGGCTGTCCGCTTTCAAAAAGCGCATTGCCGAGGTTGTAGTACGCATCGACATAATCCGGCTCAAGGGCGATGGCGCGGCGGTAGCATTCCATCGCTTCGCCGGTCAGGCCCTGGCGGCGCAGCAGAAGGCCCAGGTTGTGGTGGATGCCGGCGATTTGCGGATCAATGGAAGCGGCTTCGCGGAAGGCCGATACGGCTTCGTCGAGCTTGCCTCCCGCGGCAAGCTGTTCGCCCCGAACGGCGTGGCTTATGGCTTGTTCTCTTTTATCCACGCCTAGCGCTCCCCATGTGTCCGGCGATCCCCAAAAGACCTTAGCGGCTATAAAAGCGGACGGCAAAGATCAGGGAGTTACCGCCCGTCCGGGATCGGAGATGAAGGCATTTTGTACATAGTTTGTTCTTTACATGTGGTGCAATTTATGATCTAATTCCTTTTTAGTTATTTTATAGGAATTATTATTATGTCCGTAATCAAGCCGGCCCCTGTTCTCCGACCGGCACGCGAAATGATGATAAATGATGAGTTTTTACGCGCTTTTTCGAACGTCTTTTCCATGGAATCAATGGCTTAAGTCCGTTTCGAGCTGAAAAAATGATGAGTTCCCGACGATATTTGGACGATTTAAGGATGACATCCGGATGACAGAAAGACGACAAAAGGACGACTCACGGGGGATTCCCGGTTTTGCGGAAAAGGAGCCCGGCGTGTCGGGATCAGACCGGGGACTGCTCGCGCGCCATCGTCTCCAGGTCGATGCCGAAGACTTCCGCCAGGAACTCCATGCCGAGGCGGATGCCGTCGTCGTCCAGCCCGTGGCCGAGGCCGGGACTGGTATGATGGCGCACCGAAACGCCGGCGGCCTCAAGGCCCGCGACCGCGTCGGGCAGCGCCGCCACCGGCACCACGTCATCGGCCTCGCCGTGGGCGAGCATCACCGGCGGGCGGGACCGAATCGCGTCGGCCAGAAGCTCATGCCCGACCAGCATGCCGGAATAGCCAAGGATGCCGGCCATCGGGCTGGCGCGGCGAAGGCCGACATGCAGCGCCATCATGGTGCCCTGGGAAAACCCGACCAGCGCCAGGTTGCCGTCGTTCAGGCCCGTCTCGGCCAGTTGCGCGTCGATAAAGGCGTCGAGGATCGGCGCCGCCGTCTGCACGCCGGCGAGGCGCGTCTCGGGCGTCCTCTCCTGCAGCGAGAACCACTGGTGCCCTTGCGGCGCCATGTCGAAGGGGAACGGCGCATGCGGCGAAACGAACAAGGCGTCGGGCAGGACTTTCTGAAAATAGGGCGCGAGGCCGATCAGGTCGTCGCCGTCCGAGCCGACGCCGTGCAGCAGGATCACCAGCTGTTGCGCGCGGCCGCCGGAAGCGGGTGCCAAGGTCGGACCAGTGAGAGTGGGCGTATCATCCATGCGGGGCCTCGTCATTGCGTTATCATTACGGACGCTGTCAGTGCGTGCCAGAGTCCTAACCGAAAAAGCATGCTATTGTCACGACGTTGCGAAAACCTTAAGCAAAGAGCCGCTTCCAATCCAACCTGAACCGCCGTCCCACCAGAGACACGTCCCTCATGACCCGTCCCCCGACCACCCGATTCGCCCCCAGCCCGACCGGTTATCTGCACCTCGGGCACGCCTATTCGGCGCTGTTCACGTTCGCAATGGCACGCGAAACCGGGGGCCGGTTCCTGCTCCGGATCGAGGATATCGACACGTCGCGCATCAAGGCGGACTATGAAGACGCCATCTTTGAGGACCTGGCGTGGCTGGGCCTCGAATGGGAAGAGCCGGTGCGCCGCCAGTCGGATCATTTCGACGAATACCAAAAAGCCCTCGACGGCCTGCTCGAGCAAGGGTTTTTGTACCCGTGTTTTTGTTCGCGCCGCGACATCCGCGCCGAAATCCTGAACGCCGGCGCCGCCCCGCACGACACACCCGGTCAGGAAGGACCGCTCTATCCCGGCACCTGCCGCCACCTTTCCGACAGCGAACGCCAAGGCCGCCATGACGAGAACACCCCCTTCGCGCTTCGCCTCGACAGCGCAAAGGCTTTTGACGCCGCCCTTGGCTTAACCGGCTCCCTGACCTGGAGCGATGCCGAAAGGGGCGGCATCGAAGCCGACCTGTCGCGCCTCGGCGACGTCGTGCTGGGGCGCAAGGAAACGCCCGCCAGTTATCATCTCGCCGTCACCCTGGACGACCATTTACAGGGCGTGACCCTGGTCACCCGGGGCGAAGACTTGTTTTCCTCGACCCATGTGCACCGGGTCCTGCAGGCGCTTTTGGGGCTGGACACGCCGAACTACCACCATCACCGGCTGCTCACCGGCGACGACGGCGAACGCTTCGCCAAGCGCGACAAGTCGCTGACCATCCGCTCGCTCCGCGACGCCGGAAAGACGCCCGAAGAGGTCCGCGAAATGGCGGGCTTTGGTGTTGATAACGGAGACCCGGCATGACCGGACTCCGCCTGACCCGTTTCCAGGCTGCCCTGCTTTTTGCTTTTTTGCTGGTCTCCCCGGCCACGGCGGAGGAAATACCGAAAAGCCTTTTGCCCGGATCGGCCTCCGCCACGGACCATGCCGTCGCCCGGGTTATCGACGGCGACACGCTGGTGCTGAAAAGCCCGCTGCATGGCGCGGACCAGGTGCGTCTCGTCGGCCTGCAGGCGCCGAAACTGCCGCTCGGGCGGAAGGATTATCCGACATGGCCGTTGGCGCCGGAATCCAAACGCGCGCTGGAAGCCCTCACCCTCGGGCGCCGGGTGCGGTTGTTTTACGGCGGCTCCCGGAAAGACCGCCACGGACGGATCCTGGCCCATCTGCAGACCACCGACGGCGTCTGGGTGCAGGGCGAAATGCTGTCCCTGGGCATGGCAAGGGTCTACACCTTCCCCGACAACCGCACCGCGGCGGCCGATATGCTGGCCCTGGAGCAGGCCGCGCGAAAGGCCGGGCGGGGCATCTGGGGCCATCCGTTCTATGCCGTGCGCGATGGCGAACGGGCCGGCGACGTCTCGCGGCTGGCCGGGACGTTTCAGATCATCGAAGGGCGCGTGACAAAGGCCGAGAAAGTGAAAAGCCGGATCTACCTGAACTTCGGGCAAAACTGGCGCGACGATTTCACCATCACCCTGCAGACCCGGGCGCGCCGCATGTTCACAAAAGCCGGGCTCGACCCGCTGGCCTTCGCGGGCAAACGGGTGCGGGTGCGCGGCTGGCTGAAGAAAAGGAACGGCCCGGTGATCGAGGCCACCCACCCCGAACAGATCGAGATTGTGGACAGGTGAGATGGCGTTCCCTACCCTGAGCCCAGCATCCAACCCGGCCAAGGACCCCCCCCATGCGCCGTCTTTTGCGCCTGTTGATTTTATCCCTCCCGCTTTTGCCGCTGTTAGCGGTGCTGGCCGGGTGCGCCGTCAATCCGGTGACCGGCAAGCAGAGCTTCACCGCTTTCATGTCCAGGGAAGACGAAATCCGCATCGGCGCCCAGGAACACCCGAAGCTGATCAAGGAATTCGGCGGCGCCTACACGGACACCAAGCTGCGCGCCTATATCAAGCGCACCGGGTTGAAGCTGGCGAGCCACGCCGATGGCTCGGGTCTAGTCTATACGTTCACGCTGCTCAACGACGACAAGGTCAACGCCTTCGCCCTGCCGGGGGGCTATGTCTACATCACCCGCGGGCTTCTCGCCCTGGCCGAAAACGAAGCCGAAGTGGCCGGCGTGCTGGCCCATGAAATCGGCCACGTCACCGCACGCCACACAGCGGAACGCTATTCCACCACGCAGGCGACGAACTTAGGGCTGATTGTGCTGGGTGCGCTCGGCAGCGCCGCCGGGGTTCCCAGCGGCATCGGGCGGCTCGCCGGGCTGGGCGCGCAGGCGGCGCTGAGCAGCTATTCCCGCGAACAGGAACTGGAAGCCGACATGCTGGGCGTGCGTTATATGACGCGGGCCGGCTATTCGCCGCACGCCATGTCCAGCTTCTTCGAAAAGATGCAGGCCCACGACCATCTGATCCGGGAGATGGAGGGCAACAAGCAGGACCCAACCAGCCATATCATGGCCACCCACCCGCGCACGGCGAAACGCATTACCCAGGCGATCCAGCTGGCCCATGCGACCCCCGTGGCGGACCCGTTGATCGGACGGCCGGAATTTCTCGATGAAATCGACGGCATGGTGTTCGGCGACGACCCGCAACAAGGGGTGCGCCGGGGCCGCGTGTTCATGCACCCGGAACTTCGTATCCGCTTCGAAGCGCCGCCCGATTTCGTGCTCTTCAATTCAGCCCGCCAGGTGGTTGCCAGGGGTCCGGGGAAAGCGGTCATGGTGTTCGACATGGCGAAAGAAGAATCGGCGCGAAGAACGGGCTCAGTAAAGGCCTACATCGCCAACGTGTGGGCACGGGGATTACGCCTTTCGGGGTTCGAAAGAATTTCCATAAACGGCCAGGACGCGGCTACGGCATCGGTCCGCATCAACACCCGAAGCGGTACGCGCGACGTGCGGCTCGTCGCCGTCAGGGGCGGCCCGGATCGGATTTTCCGCCTTGCCTTCATCACGCCGCCGGCCATGACGGGACGTTTAAGCGCCGATTTCCGCCGCGCCACCTACAGCTTCCGGCGCATTTCCGAGGACGAAGCCAGGGCGATCAAGCCGCTGCGCATCAAGGTGGTCACCGTCAGGCCCGGCGACACGCCCCAGAACCTGGCCGACAGGTTCCCGGTCGAGGCGTTCCACCTGAAATGGTTCGAGACCCTGAACGGGCTCCGCCCCGGTCAGGGTCTGCGCACGGGCGGCCGGGTCAAGGTCGTGGCGGAATGAGATCGAGCACGGCGGAGAGGAATTCCGACGCCTTCGCGTAAATACCCGGAGACGTGCTTTCGCGGGGACCGGCGACGTTGAGCACGCGGACGGCGGAAACGCCGAGCCATTCGGCGATGCCTTCGATGTCGGCCGGTTGGCTCAGGTCGACGACCAGACAGGGCATTGCGAGCGTTTCCGCCCACTCGAGCGTCAGGGCCGTGCCGTCCGCCGTCTTTCCCGGCAGGGGGCCTTGGGAAAGGATCAGGGTGGCGTCGGAATCGCGGACGTTGAGGCGGGGGGGGTCCCCCTAACCCCCGCCGCCCCCCTCCTCCAGGGGGGAGCGGGGCGGAAAGATGTCGCCCTCCGCCCCCACCCCCCCGGGGGCCCCCCCCCCCGCACCCCAACCCCCGCCTCCCCCCCCGCCCCCCGGCCCGCGGGCGGCCCCCGCTTGGGCGGCGGGCAAGGCGTTTTTTAGGGGG
>JACNJX010000093.1 GCA_014382345.1 Alphaproteobacteria bacterium | reverse complement strand
ATTCCGGCGAGATCGTCATCTCCACCGGCGACGAGGAAAGCGAACTGATTTACTAAGTCAGGCATGATATAATGATTAAAGCGAACGATGATCCCCATAACGGCGGCGTTCCTGCCGTAAGCACCCCGGAGGAAACGGCGGCCATGGCAGCCCCTCGGAAGTTTCTTTTCGAGCATTCCTTCGACTTGGAAACGCCGAAGCCGGACGAAAAACCGGATGCGGAATCCGAAGAAGCGGAAGAGCTTGAACCGGAAATCATCGTCCCAACCTTCAGCGAAGAGGAAATGCAAGCCGCCCGGACCGAAGCCTTTGCCAAAGGCAAGGAGGAAGGCATCTCTGAGGCTGCCGCCGCCATGGAACGCGATATTCTGTCCGCCTTGCAGAAAGTCGAAGGTCAGTTCACTGAGCTGTTTAAATCCCAGGTAGAGGCCGATACATCCATACTGGACAGCGCCATATCCGTAGCCACCGGGATCGCCCGCAAAATTTTCCCCGCCCTCAACGCCCAGGGCGCTTTGGTGGAAATCGAACATATGGTGGCCCAGGCGTTGGAAAAAATCATCGATGAACCCTCGGTCGCCATTACCATCCACCCGGATCTGGAAGAGATATTAAAAGAGCGTATGGACGCCCTTACGGCGCAAGCCGGTTTCAAGGGTCAAATCCGCATTTTAGTTTCCGAAGACGTGGCCCAAGGGGATTGCCGCGTCGAATGGGAAGGCGGCGGCGCGCGCCGGGACGTCGATGGCCTGTGGCAGGAAATCGATGAAATCGTCGAACGCAATCTGTCCGGGCTGAACAAGAACGCCGGAAACAGTTCTGAAACGGAGCCCCATCCGGATTCACCCGCGGAGACTCCTGGCGTAGCCCCTGATGAGACTTCTGGCGAAGCACTGGCAGAGGCCCCCGCTGAAACACCTGTTGAAATTCCTGTTGAGGCTTCTGTTGAAGCTTCTGTCGAACCCAATGCCGACAAACCGGTTACGCCCCCTGACGACAACGGGGACCCCGGTCCTGAGAACGGCTGACCCCTTTTTTTAGGAGGCCACAATGGCTGAAGAAAAAGACCTGGAACTGAACGAACTGGACGATACGGAAGGCGCCCCGCCGGACGCGGAGTCCGAACAAGGCGAGGCCCCACCCCCCATGGACATGGGAGGGGGGCTACCCGAAATCGGCGACTTGCCCCGTTCGGCCAAGGACCTGGAAGCCGTCTATGACATTCCGGTGCAGGTTTCCGCCGTTCTCGGCAAAACCACGATGCAGGTCAGCCAGTTGCTGAAACTGGGCCGCGGCGCGGTGATCGAACTGGACCGGAAAGTCGGCGAGGCGATCGATATCTACGTCAACAACCGGCTGGTGGCGCGCGGTGAAGTGGTCGTCGTGGAAGACCGGCTTGGCGTGACGATGACGGAAATCATCAAAACCGAAACGGTCGCATAAGGCAGCAAATATGTCCGAGGAAGCAGCAGCCCTTCATATCCGCCGAGCCCGGTCCTCCATGGATCTGGCAACCGTTATCGGTCTGGCTTGCGGATTTCTTTTCATTGCCGGCGCCATTTTCATCGGCGGCGCGCCGAAAAGCTTTATCAACCCGCCGTCGATCCTGATCGTCATCGGCGGAACGCTGGCGGTCACCACGGCGTGTTTCTCGCTGGACGAAATGCGCCGCACGATGCGCGTCGTGCTGCAAACCTTCATGTATTCGTCCCGCGATCCGTCCGACGCCGCCGTTCAGGTCCTGAAAATCGCCGAAATGGCCCGCAAACAAGGGGTTCTGGCGTTACAGAATATCCTCGGCTCCATCCAGGCCGAACCGTTCCTGCATAAGGGCGTGTCCATGGTCGTTGACGGCACGCCGGGCGGCGAGGTCGAGGCGATCATGCGCCGGGAAATGCATTCGACCCAGCAACGCCACGCCAAAAGCACCAACGTGCTGAGGAAAATGGGAGAGTTTTCTCCCGCCATGGGCCTGATCGGCACCCTGATCGGCCTGGTCCAGATGCTGGCCCACCTGGACACCCCTTCGACCATCGGCCCGGCCATGGCCGTCGCCCTGTTGACGACGTTTTACGGCGCCGTTCTGGCCAACATGGTGTTCTTGCCGCTGGCCTCGAAACTGGAGCGTAATTCAACGGAAGAAGCCCTGGTCAATAACATCTACCTGATGGGCGCGGCCTCTATTGGCCGCCAGGAAAACCCCCGGCGGCTGGAAATGCTGCTCAACAGCCTGCTGCCGCCGTCGCAGCGGGTCCGGTACTTCGATTAATAATTAAGGAAATCATGGCCCTCCTCCCCCCAGGGAAACGATAAAGGGCCGTTTAGGAGCTAAAAAATGCAGTTACTGATTATCGGCACACTCGGAGGACAAATCGGCGCCGCCAGCCAGATGGCAATTCAGCGCGGCGCCAAGGTCAGCCAGGTCGATACAGTCGAGGCGGGTCTGGAAACGCTCCGGAACGGCCAGGGCGCGGACCTTGCGATGATCGATGTCCTGCTTGATGTCGGCGTTTTCATCCAGTCCCTGGAAAGGGAACGGATTTCCATGCCGGTGGTCGCCTGCGGAATCGGTAACGACACCGAAGCCGCCGTCCAGGCGATCCGCGCCGGGGCCAAGGAATACGTCCCCCTTCCGCCGAGCACGGACCTGATCGCGGCCATTCTGGAAGCCGTCGCCGAAGAAAGCCACGCCATCATCCACAACGACCCGAAAATGGCCGAAGTCCTGAGATTGGCCGACAAGGTCGCATCCAGCACCGCCACGGTCATGGTGTCTGGGCCGTCCGGCACCGGCAAGGAGCTGATTTCCCGCTACATTCACGGCAAAAGTGACCGCAGGGCAAAACGCTTCGTCGCCGTAAACTGCGCCGCGATCCCCGAAACCCTCATGGAATCGGAACTCTTCGGCCATGAAAAAGGCGCCTTTACCGGCGCCGTCGCACGCAGGCTCGGCAAGTTCGAAGAAGCCAACGGCGGCACCCTGCTGCTCGACGAGATCAGCGAAATGGCCACCCATCTTCAGGCCAAGCTTCTGCGCGCCATCCAGGAACGCGAAATCGACCGGATCGGCGGCAACAAGCCGGTGCCGGTGGATGTGCGTATTCTCGCCACGTCCAACCGCAACATGGAAGACGAGGTCGCCAAGGGCAATTTCCGGGAAGACCTGTATTTCCGGCTCAATGTCATCAATCTGGCAATCCCCGCGCTGAAGGAACGCCCCGCCGACATTCCGGTGCTGGCCGAACATTTCATCACCAAATATGCAGACGCCAACGCCATGGCGGCACTGCCCCTTTCCAAAGAGGCCCACGCCATGCTCACTGGATACGAATGGCCGGGAAATGTCCGGCAACTGGAAAACACCATGCACCGCGCCGTGCTGCTGTCGACGGGCAATGAAATCGGCCCGGAAGCGATCATCCTCGATGGCGCCCCCCGCGGCGCGGACGCGGACTCCATCGATCCCGAAAGCGGCACCCAGGGGTTGGTCGGGCGCACCGTATCGGACGTCGAACGCGAACTGATTATCGACACCCTGGAACACTGCCTGGGCAACCGGACCCATGCCGCCAATATTCTCGGCATTTCCATCCGCACGTTGCGCAACAAGCTGAAACAGTACAACGAAAGCGGTTTTGTCGTACCCACACCGGGCGAAGGGGAGCGGCCGACGGCCTGAAGGCCAACCCGGCCCGATCCTAACTCCGAATATGAAAAGCAACCGAACAGGGATGAAAAACCACGATGGCTGAAGCCGCACCCGCTTCCTCTGCACCGCCACCGGCAGGACCACCCGCCACCACCCAGGGCGCCGTGCCCGCCGTTGGCGGCGGAGGCAACGGAGCCGAAGTAGAATTCGGCGCCATCCTGGGAGCCCTGTCCAAGCGCAGCGACATCATGCTGGCGTTGGGTGTTGTCGGCATCCTGGTCGTGCTTATCCTGCCGTTGCCGAAATGGGGCATGGATATGGCCCTGGCGTTTTCCATCACCTTTTCGGTGATGATCCTGATGGTCGCCTTGTTTGTCGAAAAACCATTGGAATTCAACACCTTCCCGATGATCCTGCTATTGGCGACGATGATCCGGCTGGCTCTCAATCTGGCCTCGACCCGGTTGATTCTCTCTGACGGGCATCTCGGACCGGAAGCCGCAGGCCAAGTCATCAAGGCCTTCGGCGATTTCGTCATGGGTGGTAATTTCGTCATCGGAATCATCGTTTTCGGGATCCTGGTAATCGTCAACTTCATCGTCATCACCAAGGGTTCCGGCCGTATCGCCGAGGTCTCGGCCCGCTTTACCCTGGACGCCATGCCCGGCAAGCAGATGGCCATCGACGCCGATTTGTCGACCGGTCTGATCGACGAGGAACAGGCCAAGGCCCGGCGCAAGGAACTGGAAGACGAAAGCACCTTTTTCGGCGCCATGGACGGCGCCGCCAAATTCGTCCGCGGCGACGCCGTTGCCGGCATCCTGATCACCTTCATCAACATCATCGGCGGCATGATTATCGGCGTCGCCCAGAATGACCTGACCTTCTCCGAAGCCGGCGAGGTCTATACCCGCCTGACCGTCGGTGACGGCCTGGTCTCCCAGATCCCGGCGCTGATCGTTTCCACTTCGGCCGGTTTGGTCGTCACCAAGGCCGGTATTACCGGGGCAACGGACAACGCGCTGTTCCGCCAATTGGGCAGCCAGCCCCGGGTGTTGAGCATGGTCTCCTTCCTGGCCTTTTGCCTGGGCGTCCTGCCGGGCATGCCGGCGCTGCCGTTCCTCGGCCTGGCCACACTGACTGGCGGCACCGCCTGGTTCATTTCATTCCGGGCGCGGCGGAAGAAGGAAGATGAAATCCGGGAGATGGAAGAACGCGCCGTCGACCCGGCCGCCATCGCGGAAGAGCCCATCTCCACCGCGCTTCGCATCGACTATCTGCGCCTGGAACTGGGGTATGGCCTGCTGGCGTTGATTTCGGCGCCCCAGGAAGGCCAGAAGCTGACCGACCAGATCAAGGCCCTGCGCCGCCAGATGGCGACCGATGTCGGTTTCGTCATGCCGTCGGTCCGCATCCAGGACAACATGCAACTGGCCGCCAACACTTATTGCATCCGGGTCAAGGAAATCGAAGCCGGACGCGGCGACCTTCGCCCCAACATGCTTCTGGTGATGGACCCCAGGGGCGAGGAAATTTCCCTGCCGGGCGAAAAAACGGTCGAACCCACCTTTGGCCTGCCGGCCATGTGGATCGAAGAAGCCAACAAGGAAGAAGCCCTGTTCCGGGGCTATACGGTCGTCGACCCGTCCACCGTCATCACCACCCACCTGACGGAAGTCATCAAGGACAACATGTCCGAGCTGCTGTCCTATGCGGAAACGCAAAAGCTGCTGGACGAGCTGGAAAAGGAACAGCAGAAACTGATCGCCGACATGATCCCGGCGCAAATTTCCCTGGGCGGCGTACAGCGGGTGTTGCAGAACCTGCTGGCGGAGCGCATCTCCATCCGCGATATGCCGACCATCCTGGAAGGCATTTCCGAAGCCTGTGGGCACACCCGCAACGTGATGATGATTACCGAACATGTGCGCGCCCGCCTGGCCCGTCAAATCAGCGACATCAACGCCAACGACCAGGGTTTCATTCCGCTGATTACCCTGTCGCCGCAATGGGAACAGGCGTTTGCCGAATCCCTTGTCGGTACGGAAGACGACAAGCAATTGTCCATGCAGCCGTCACGCCTGCAGGAATTCATAACCGCCGTGCGCAACACGTTTGAACGTCAGGCGATGATGGGTGAAGCGCCGGTGCTGCTGACCAGCCCCGGTATTCGCCCCTTCGTGCGCACCATTATTGAACGCTTCCGCCCCATGACCGTGGTCATGTCGCAGAACGAAATTCACCCCAAGGTCAAAATCAAGACCGTGGGTAATATCTAGAAAGCCAAGAACCGGGAAATAGGAACTGCCATGAACCTGAAAACATACACCGCCCGAACCACGGCCGAAGCCATGAACCTGGTCCGCGATGACCTCGGCGAAGACGCCGCCATTGTCAGCATTCAGCGTGCCGATGACGGCAAGAGCGTGCTTGTCCGGGCGACCCTGGAAGCCGCCGGGTCCTCCCTGTTCGACACCCCCGCCCGCCGCAACACGGAGAGAGCACCGGAATACGCCGCGGATGCCGCCGGACCGGCGCGGGTGGATATTTACGAAACCGTCTGCCAGGCACTGGAACGCCACGGCGTGCCGGGACCTGTCGTCGAACGGCTGGCCCATGCCGCCGGCGCATCGGGCGCCCCCAATCCGTGGGCGGCCTTGTCAGCAGCCATGGATGAGGAATTCACCTTCGCCCCGGTACCGTCTCTTCGCGACCCCAGCCCGGTAATGCTGGTCGGCCCTCCGGGCGCAGGCAAGACCCTGACCACGGCCAAGCTTGCGGCCAAGGCGGTCATGGCCGGACAATCCATCGGCGTCATCACCACCGACGTCAAACGCGCCGGCGCGGTAGATCAGCTAAACGCCTTCATGAAGGTTCTCAAGGTTGACCTTCAGGTCGCCAAAACGCCGGGGGAACTGGCCGAAGCAGTGGCCCGAGTCGATGGCCGTGACGTGGTCTACATCGACACCGCCGCCGTCAATCCTTTCCTCGACGCCGACATGGCGGGCCTTCGCCGCCTGGTCTCCGTAACCGACGTCGACCCGGTGTTGGTGTTGCCAGCCGGCGGAAACGCACTGGACGCCGGTGATATGGCCAAGGCCTTTGCCGCGATCGGCGCCAAGCGCATGATCGCAACCCGGCTCGACGTCGCCCGCCGGTTGGGTTGCCTGCTGGCGGCGGCCGACCATTCCAGGCTTGCCTTCGCAGGCGTCAGCATCACGCCCCGCGTCGCCAAGGGCCTGAACGCCATCACCGCCGCCACGCTTTCGCGGCTGATCATGCCTCAGGAAGCCGACAAGGCCCTGGAGACCCCCGGGATAATTTCCGAGAAAGCGCCCGCACGAAACGCCGCGCCAGTGGACGGTCCTGATCAGACGCATATTGAAGCCGCGATCCGCCAAGCCAGGGCCGTTTGATGACGGCGGACGCGACCGAAGTTCCCCGGCCGCCGGCCCCCCCGGCGCCTACACCGACACCGACTCCATCGCCGGTCAAAGCCAACAATATGTTTGCCATTGCCTCCGGCAAGGGCGGCGTCGGCAAGACGTGGTTTTCCATCACCCTTGCCCACTGTCTTGCCCGCCTGGGCGCGAAGACCCTTCTGTTTGACGGCGATCTCGGCCTCGCCAACCTGGACATCCAACTCGGCCTGACGCCGAAGCACGACCTGGGCAGCGTCGTTGCCGGACGCCTGACCCTCAATCAGGCCATCACGCCTTACGACGATGGCGGATTTGAAATTATCGCCGGCCGCTCCGGTTCCGGCGGCATGCTCAACATTACCGCAGCCCGTATGAAAACGCTGAGCAACGACCTCAGGGTCCTGGCCGCCGATTATGACAAGGTGCTGATGGACCTGGGCGCCGGCGTCGAGCGGACGGTCCAGCAACTGACCAACGGCGCCGGCAATGTCATCGTCGTCATCACCGACGAGCCGACGTCGCTGACCGACGCCTATGCCTTTATCAAGGTGATGCAGACGGAAAGCCCCGGACTGAGCTTCCAGATCGTCGCCAACGCGGTCAATTCGACGCGCGAGGGCGAACGCACGTATAATACCCTGCTGAAGGCCTGCGAGGGGTTTCTCAAGATTTCGCCGCCGCTTCTGGGGGTGATCCGGCGCGATTCCAAAGTGCCGGATGCGATCCGGAGGCAGGCATCCCTGTTGACCCGCTACCCCAATGCCGAGGCCGCTACGGACGTCGAAGCCATCGCAAAAAAACTGATTTGAGGCGCCATGTCCCAAGTCACGCCGCCGCCACCGCCACCGGCCCCGCCGCCATCCTCCCCAGCGGCACAGCCGAAAGCGGTCGTCGCCAATCCGCCGGAAGCCTTCGCCCGGCAGATCGCTCTTGGTGCACGCCTTGAGGCCACGATCACCGGAAGCACCCAAAAGGGACACTACGAAGTCCAGACTCCCTACGGACGCGTCACCCTGCAACCCAATACGCCACTGCCCAATGACGGCGTGCTGCAATTGCAGTTGCTGTCTAAGGGCGGCCAACTGCAATTCCTGATTTCCACCATTAACGGTCAGCCGGCGCTGCCGGCGCTACGCGCCTTAGGCCTTTTACCGGGTCTTCCGCCCAATCTGCCACATGGCCTGCCATCTGGTCTGCCGGGCGACACCCCTCTCCCGCAAACCGGTGCAGGGCAAACCTCAACGCCGGGTACCGCGCCCGGCTCCGCACAGGGCTCCGCTCCGGGTGCGGCTCCCGGCGGACAACCCCCCGGCCCCCTGACCGTCGGTGCGAACCTGAACGCGACGCTGCTTATCGCCCTGGCTAAACCGGGGGCTCAACCGGGGGCCGGCACGCCCCTTCCGGGCCAAAATCCAGCACCCGGTGCCACCTCCAATATTCCCGGCATCCAGTCCGGCACTGGACTCCCCGGCGCCTCTGCCGCCCTGCCCGGACAAACCCCGTCCCCCAGCGGTCCGGCAGCCCAGACGGCCCCTGGCGCCGCGTCGACAGGAACCCCCGGCGGGGCAACGCTGCCACCCGGCTCCCCTGCCCCCGGCCAGGCGACCCCGCATACCGGATTGGCGGACCTGACGGCGGGAACCCGGTTCTTGGTGCGTATAACGGCCTTTCAGCCGTCTCCTGCGGCCGGTGTGGTCGTCCCGCCACAGTCCGGCGGTACGCCGGCACCGGGAAGTATTCTGACCGGAACAGTCACCGGCACGGCATCGCCGTCCGGCTATCCGGTGGTGCAGACCCATTTCGGCTCCCTCGCCGTGGCGACGCGCACGGCTCTGCCCATCGGCAGCCAAGTGACCTTTGAAGTCCTGTCCCTGATACCGCCCAGCAATGAAGCCACCGGCGGCGCCAAACCACAGACCTTACCGGCGCAAATCCTCAGCCGCCAGTGGCCGGCCCTGCAGGACGCCGTACGCACGCTGGAAGAGATCAACCCAACCGCCGCCCAGCAGTTGATTCAAGCTATCCTTCCAAGGCCCGGCCCGGCCCTTGGGGCGAATATCCTGTTTTTCATGATGGCACTCACCGGCGGCAATGTGCAGAATTGGTTCGGCGATGCGCCTTCCCGCGCCCTGCTAAAGGGCAAACCGGACCTGGTGTCCCGGATCAGAGACGATCTCCGGCAGATCAACCGGACGGCCCGCGAACCGGGGCCCGGTGAATGGCGCAACCACCTGATCCCCTTTCACAACGGCGTCGATATCGCCCCCCTGCGGTTGTCCCTGCAGACCGTTGGCGAGGATGACGAGGATGCAGAAACGTCCGGGCGGAAAGGCACCCGCTTTGTCATCGATCTGGACCTGACCCGCATAGGCCGCTTTCAGCTGGACGGACGGGTGCAGCAGCGGGAAAACCGCATGGATCTGGTTGTGCGAACGGAAACCCGCCTGAGCGGCGAAATCGAAAACGGAATCCGCGACATCTTTCAGGAAGCGACCGAGGTGACAGGTCTCAAGGGCGGCGTCGCCTTTCAGGCGGCACCGGCCAATTTCGTTGAAATTCATGACAATGGCGCAGCGGACGAACCTGTCGGGCTTTTGGTCTAGAGAGACTATTGATTTAAGGTGGCGGGCATGGACATCTTTGAGCGCCGAAAGTTGCTGAAAACCGGGCCAAACCCGGACGAAACGCTGGATTACGTCAGCGGCCTTCAGGGCACCCTGCATGTCCTGGGCCAGGGAAAGCCCGCGCATATCGCCATCCGCTACGTGCCCGACCGGCTGATCCTGGACCCGGACTCCTTCGGGCGCTATCTCGCAGTGCTTTCAAGCCTGGACTGGGAGGCCCTGGAGGGGTTGGCGACCGCAGTCCTGGGCGATCTGTCCAATCAACTGGTGGCCCGCTGGGTGCTCGTCGCCGCGACGGCGCCCGAAGGTACCTATCCGGGTCTCGGCGCGCATAAAGTGCAGGTCGAGGACCGCCAACCGGGCTGGGACAATCCGTCGCTGCTTTCGCGCCTGACGACGTTATAAGACTTTAGAAGCCCGAAACCTTATCCGTGTTTTAAACGGTGGGCATTAAGGCCCATTTCATCCAATTCGACCTGCTCCAACCGGTCGGCTTCCTTGGTTTCCTCGACGATCCGGTTTTCATGTGCGATCTCATATTTCTTCAATTCCCGATAGGCTTCGTCCAGGCGTTCCCGCGCCTTGTTGACCTCCGCCTCCATCCGGGCGATCCCTTCATCCAGGTGGTGGCGTTTGTCGATCACGGCGTTGGCATAGTTGCCATAGAACAGCCCCGCCACTTCCGGAGAGGCTTGAACCGCTTTCTGTTCGCGCACCAGTTCATCGCGTAACCGCTGCAACCCGTCTTCCAGGCTGGCCAGCGATGCCAGCACGTCGCCCAATTCGCGGCGGCGTTCATCAACGGTCCATTCGTTGAGGCGGATAAGGGTATGAAGATCTTTGGCCATGGGTCCGGGGTTTCCGTATCAGGGTTACTTGTGTTCATCCAGGGGGGGGGCATCCACCAGCGGTACATCGCCGCCGAGGTCCACGCCATGGTCCGGCATGTCCGGTTCCGGTGTCGGGTGGGCCGGGGGAAGAATCGTAGCGTCCAGCAACGGAGTCGACGGTGTCGGGGGAGGCGTGGAGGGCTGTGCGGGCGGTGCGGCCGCCTCTGTATCCGGCTCCGGCTGCGGGAGCGCCGGCTGCGGCGCCGCCTCGGATCCTGTTTCTGGCGCAGCGGCGACCGGATTCATGTCGAGAATTTGGTATAACATCTGATAGCAGGTTTCGATGTCCGTATGATCGGTGATCCCCTGGGACAGAAAGTTTTCCAGCGCCTGGTAATAATGCACCGCTTCATCCACCTTGGGATCGCTGCCTTGACGATACGCGCCGAGCCGGATCAGTTCCGCCATATCCTCGTAAATGGCGATCAATTGCCGGGCCCGATTCAGGACAGCGTTTTCAGAATCCAAATTGCATGCCGGCATGGTTCGAGAAAGGCTGCGCAACACATTGACCGGCGGGAAGCGCCCGCGTTCGGCAATGTTTCGGTCCAGCACCACATGGCCGTCGAGGATGCCACGCACGGCGTCGGCCACGGGCTCATTGTGGTCGTCGCCTTCGACCAGCACAGTGAACAGGCCGGTGATCGAGCCCGTACCCTCGCGGCCCGGGCCGGCACGCTCCAGAAGCCGGGGCAGTTCGGCGAAGACGGTCGGCGTATAGCCCTTGGAAGCGGGCGGTTCCCCCATGGACAGGCTGATTTCGCGCTGGGCCATGGCGAACCGGGTCACGGAATCCATCAGGCACAGCACTTCGTTGTTCCGGTCACGGAAATATTCCGATACCGCCAACGTCACATAGGCCGCCTGACGCCGGATCAGGGGACTTTCGTCCGACGTGGCGACGATCACGACACTGTGGGCAAGGCCTTCCGGTCCCAGATGGTCCTCAATGAACTCGCGGGCCTCGCGGGAACGTTCGCCGATCATGCCGACGACGCTGACTTCGGCGGTGGTATGACGCGCCATCATCGACATCAGGGTCGATTTACCGACCCCGGAACCGGCGAAAATGCCCATGCGCTGACCCTTGCAGCAGGTCAGGAAGGTGTTCATGACCCGCACACCAAGATCGATCTTGTTGCCCACCCGCTTGCGTTCGTGCGACGGCGGCGGAGAGTTGTGAATGGGATACCCCACCGTGCCCGCGGGCAGCGGCCCCTTTCCGTCGATGGGCTCCCCGAAGGCGTCAATCACCCGCCCCAGCCAACTGGGATCTGGATAAATCACCGGGTCCGATGCGGTGATTTCGACCCGGCACCCCATGCCGACGCCGGCGATGGAACCGAAAGGCATCAGCAGGGCGCGGTTCTTGGAGAATCCGATGGCTTCACAGCGCACGCGGCGCCCGTCACGGGCGAGGATATCGCAATGATCGCCCACCGATAGGTTCGACTGCACGCCCGTAGCCTCGATCAATAGGCCGATGATATCCGTGACTTGGCCGTAAACCTTGTGATCGGGAAGCCTCGCGACTTCCTTGGCGATATTTGTTCCAAAAACGCTCAACCCAGCCCCTTTACCAATCTCTTCTCTAGCCGACAGTCAATTTACGGAGAATCCTTCAAGCGAAAACCGGTGATCCCAGTATGGAAACAGACCCTTTAAGGATTATTAAATAAAACAGGAAAAACCAACGTTTTCAGCCTTTCTTTCCGATGCCGCCTTGCGCCCGGAGCATCCCCGGAATATGGTTAACGAATTCGTTAACAACGGTGCGGGTCCCATTATGCGCGTTCTTCTCGTCGAAGACGATCCTACCACATTGCAGAGCATTCAGATGATGCTGGAATCGACCGGCATGGTCGTCGATACGGCTGATCTGGGCGAAGACGGCCTGGAAATCGGCAAATTGTACGAATATGACATTATTTTGCTCGATATCATGCTTCCGGACATGGACGGTTTCGAGGTTTTGCGCCGCCTGCGCGACAGCCGCGTGGAAACGCCGGTTTTGATCCTGTCGGGCTTGGCCGAGTCCGAAAACAAGGTCAAGGGCCTGAGCACCGGCGCCGATGACTATCTGACCAAACCTTTCGACAAGGCCGAATTGTTGGCCCGTATCCAAGCCATCGTCCGCCGTTCCGCCGGGCATTCGCAATCGGTCATCGAGACCGGCCAGTTGAGCGTCAACCTGGACGCCCACACGGTCGAAGTGAACAGCCAGCCCATCCATCTGACGGGCAAGGAATACGGAATCCTGGAGCTATTGAGCCTGCGCAAGGGCACGACGCTGACCAAGGAAATGTTCCTCAATCATTTGTACGGCGGTATGGACGAGCCGGAATTGAAGATCATCGATGTCTTCATCTGCAAACTGAGGAAGAAACTGTCCACCGCCACCGGCGGCGACAATTACATCGAAACCGTTTGGGGCCGCGGATACGTCTTGCGCGATCCGGAAGGCGAACCTCAGAAAGCCGCCGCCAAGGCCTGACCAAAAGTCTGACCCCCTGGCCCCTTGGGGCCGAACAAAGACCTCCCCTTTAGGCCGGAACAGCAACTTCACAAATCAAGTAAGACCGTAGACGCCCCGCTGTTCGGGAACCGGCTTGAAGCGTTCGGAAATGCCGAGCACGGTTTCCGCGCCGCCGAGAAACAGCGTACCGTCTTCCGGCATCAAGTTAGCGATGCTGTCCAGCACCTGACCCTTGGTTTCCCGGTCAAAATAAATCAGCACATTGCGGCAGAACACCACGTCGAATTTCCCAAGCGGTGTCAGGTCGCCGAGCAGGTTGTATTCCTTGTAAGTGACCATATCGCGCACTTCCTGCTTGAGCTGCCACTGCTCGTCATCCTTGTCGAAATATTTCATCAACAACTGAATCGGCAGGCCGCGCTGGACCTCGAATTGGGAATACCGGCCGGCCTTGGCTTTATTGAGAATTTCCGTGGAAATGTCGGTGCCGATAATATCGATTCTCCAACCGTCCAGTTTGGCGCCTAGTTCCTTGAGAATCATGGCCAGCGAATAAGGTTCCTGACCGCTGGAGGCGGCGGCGCAGAAGATGCGGAAGGCCTTCCGGGTCCCCCGGCTTTCCAGCAGCGGCGGAAGAATATGGTCACGGAACATATCAAAAGGTTTGGTGTCGCGGAAAAAGAAAGATTCGTTGGTCGTCATGGCC
This sequence comes from Alphaproteobacteria bacterium, assembly GCA_014382345.1. GTDB lineage: Bacteria > Pseudomonadota > Alphaproteobacteria > Rhodospirillales > Casp-alpha2 > Casp-alpha2. Next base: position 760 of record JACNJX010000093.1, on the reverse strand, counting down.
TCGGTCACGTCGACCAGCAACGGCCCTTCGGATGCCCCCCTGACGGCCTGGATCAGTTCCTCCAATCCCTTCATGCCGTGCTTGCGGGCGACCGGCATCAACCGGCTTTCCAGCAGGTAGGACTTATCAGGCGTCAGCACCAGCCCTGAACGCTTTTTCAGGAGAGTGCTGATAAATTCAAAATCCGCCGGATTCATCAGCTCCCTTTCACGAAAATCTTGTTGATATGACCGCCAAGCTGAGCCACTGGCAGGACGGCGCTGCAGAGTCCCGCCGTCGCCACCGCGCCGGGCATGCCCCAGACGACGCTGGATTTTTCATCCTGGGCTACCATCGTACCGCCGGCGTTGATGACCTCCTGGCCGCCTTTCAGGCCGTCGTTGCCCATTCCGGTCAAAATCGTTGCTAGAATCCTGCCGCCAAATACCTTGACCGCGCTTCGAAACATCGGATCAACCGCCGGGCGGCAGAAGTTTTCCGGCGGATTTTTGTTCATCTTGAGGCATGGTCCGGCCGGGGACTCAACAACCTCCATATGAAAATCGCCGGGCGCGATATAGGCATGATTGGATTTCAGCACTTCCCCTTCCTGGGCCTCCGTACAGGTCCACTCCGTCGCCTTGGTAATGTGTTCGGACAATATCCGGGTGAACGTGGGCGGCATGTGCTGGGTAATGATAACCGGAACATCAAGGGCCGGGTTCAGGTCCTTGAACAACGCCAATAGGGCTTGTGGTCCACCCGTGGAAGAACCGATGGC
>JACNJX010000048.1 GCA_014382345.1 Alphaproteobacteria bacterium | reverse complement strand
CCCCCGCCAGTGTCATCGAACGGCTATCCCCCCTTGGTATCCGGGTTGGCGGCGGCTCACCGGTTATCGACGTGACCATGGTCGGCGCGCGCGCCGACGTATACGGGCCGACGGTGGGGGACTTGCTGGAAGACGATGGAAACGACGGTGTGATCTGCGTCGTCGGGTCGTCGGCCCAGTTCCGCCCCGACGTGGCGGTGTCGCCGATCATCGAATACGGACAGGCCGGAAAACCGCTGGCGGTGTTCTGCGTTCCGGAAGCCGGCGCCTCCCTGAAGGCCCTGACCGACGCCGGAATGGCCGGGTTCCGCACACCGGAATCCTGTGCCGATGCCGTCGCCGCCTGTCTCAACTGGACCGCGCCCGTGCCGGAGGCGGCGAGGAACATTCCCGAAGGCGTTTTGTCCCTGTTGGCGGACTTTGATGACCCACAGCCGGACGAGGAAACGGCGCTGGCGGTGTTCGAGGGCTTGAGCATCCCCTGTGTGCAGAGGCGGGGGGTGGGGGCGGGGGATGCGCCACCCGATAATCTGGTCTATCCGGTGGCGGCCAAGGTGCTGTCGGCGGATATTGCCCACAAGACCGAGGCCGGCGGCGTGGTGCTGAATATCGCGGACGCCGATGCCCTCAGCAAAGCGCGGGCGTCGATCCTGGAAAACACCACCCGCCACCACCCGGACGCCGCTATCGACGGCATTCTGGTGCAGCCCATGGAAACGGGCCTGGCCGAGGCCCTGGTCGGATATCGCCTGGACCCGGTGGCCGGCCCCGTCGTCGTCGTCGGCGCCGGCGGCATCCTGACGGAACTTTACAATGACGCCGCCATCCGAACCGCGCCGGTGGATCGGGACACGGCGCTCGAGATGATCCGGGATGTCAAAGGGCTGGCCGTTCTTGCCGGATACCGGGGGTTGCCCGAAGGCGACCTGGAGGCCCTGGCCGATGTCGTGGTCCAGATCTCGTTGCTGGCGCTTGTCGATGATCCTGGAATTCTTGAGGCGGAAATCAATCCCGTCATGGTTAGGGCCAAGGGCGAGGGCGCCGTCGCCGTCGACGGGCTGATCGTTCTTGACAGGAGCGGGTCGTGAAGCGCGCCGTCATAGTCATTTGCGACGGCCTGCGCGCCGACATGATGACGCCGGAACTGACGCCCAACCTGTGGAAGCTAACCGGTGAAGGCCGCCATTTCACCGGGCATCGCAGCGTTTTCCCATCGACCACGCGGACCACGTCGGCGTCCATCGCCACCGGCTGCCTGCCGGGCCGCCATGGGCTGGAAGGCAACTGCGTCGCTATCGACGAGGGCGAAGGGCTGGTGGCCTTGAATGTTGGTCATCCCGAATTCCGCGACCGGTTGCGTAAGGCGACGGGCCGCACGTTGCTTGCGCCGACGCTGGCCGAACGACTGAAGGGCAACGGCGGCTCAATCGTGTTTTCCAATGTTTCGCCGGGGGCGGCCCATTTTCAGGACCCGGACGGCTACGGGCATCTGTATCACCGGGACGGCTCCTTCGGACCGGGCCTTAAAAGCCTGCCCGAGGCCGAGGGCCTTTCCGTCAGCCATGACGCCGATGGCGACAGCGCCATGACGAAGCGTTTCTGCGATGAGGTTCTGGGCCGCCGCCGCCCCAGGCTCGCCGTCCTGTGGCAGTGCGAACCGGACCACACCCAGCATGCCGTGCCGCTTGGCTCACCGGAACACCTTGGCGTCATCGCCCGCTCCGACGTCAACGCCGGGCGCATCGCCGACGCCGTGCGCGAGACGGCGAACGGCGACGATATTCTGCTGATCGCCGCTTCCGACCACGGCCATGAAACCGTGGGGCGGGTCATTCCGCTGGAGGATTCATTGGTCGAGGCGGGCCTGAAGGAGCATCTCGAGAGTTCCGACGTGGTCGTCGCCTCGAACGGCTTCAGCGCACATATCTATGTGTCGGGAGACGCCCAGGGGCGCATCGGCGATATCGTTCGTTTCCTGGAAGACCTGGATGGGGTCGGGGAGATTATTAGCGGCGCGGACCTGGCGCGTGTCGGCCACCGCACCGATACGCCGCTGGCCGTGACCGTGACCGCCAAGTGCACCGACGCGGCCAATGAATTCGGTGTGCCGGGTATGAACGGTGCCTTCAGGGACCGGTTGTCCGGCGAGACGCGCATGGGGTGCGGCCAGCACGGCGGGCTGGGCGCTTATGAACAGGGACCGTTCCTGATCGTCCGGGGCGGCGGTTTCGAAGCCGGCGGGCGTTGCCGGGAAGAGACATCCGCCATCGACATCGCTCCGACCATTCTCAGGCATCTGGATTTGCCCTTTGCGGGCATGGACGGTAAAGCTTTAGCCAAGGACTGACCGCCACAAGACGGCTTTCATAGAGAAAGACAACACCGATGACCCAGATAAACATTCGATTCACCCGTTTTTCGGATTTTTACAGTCCGTTGATTTCAACCATGTCCGGCGGCTTTCTGGCTGAAGAAGGGCTCGAGCCGACCCATTCCATCTCGCCTCCGGGCGTTTCGGCTATCGATGCGTTGCTGGACGGTTCCGCCCATGTGGTGCAATCCGCGCTGTCGCAGGGTCTGACGACGTTGGAAAAAGGTGAGACGCCGAAGACCGTGCATTTTGCCCAGATCAATGAAATGGATGGCTTCTTTCTGACCGGGCGCGAAGCCGATCCGGACTTCACCTGGGACAAGCTGGCCGGAAAGAAGGTGCTGGTCGATCACGGTGGCCAGCCCCTCGCCATGTTCAAATACGCTTGCCACAAGGCGGGCATCAATTACGACGATATCAACGCCATCGACGCCGGTAACGGCGCCCAGATGGACGCCGCCTTTAGGGGCGGCGAGGGCGACTACATTCACCAGCAGGGTCCGGCTCCGCAGCAACTGGAATTCGACGGCGTCGGTCATGTCGTGGCGTCTGTCGGCAAGCCCATCGGGCCTTGCGGATTTTCCAGTCTGGCGGCGACGCCGGCATGGCTGGAAAGCGATATGGCGAAAGCCTTCATGCGGGCTTACCGCAAGACGCGGGCCTATATCAACGAAGCTCCGGCGGCCGAGATTGCGGCGGCGGAAGCATCGTTCTTCCCTGATATCGACCCCCAGGTGCTGACCAACACCATCGAATTCTATCAGGGGCTCGGCTGCTGGGCGCCGCATGTGGAAATCACCAAGGCGGCTTACGAGGTGACGCTGGACGTGTTTGAACACGTCGGCCGGCTGACCAAACGCCACGCCTACGAAGATTGTTGCGCGCTGCCGCCAGCGGAATAACGCAGGTCCAGCAGGAGTGCCATGGCTAAAGAGGATAACCCCTGGACGTCACGCCTCAGCCTTTTGGTGCTGACCCATGTGGCGGGCACGGTCAGCATCGTCTCCGTTCTGGTCATGTCCCCGGTGGTAACCCGTGATTTGGGGCTCAGCGCTTCCGAATTCGGTTTTTTCGTCACGGCGTACTATGCCGCCCAAGCGGTGTTTTCGATGCCGGCGGGTGGCCTGGTCGATCGTGTCGGTGTCGGTTGGGCGCTGATCGTCTGCCATGGCGTGATGCTGCTGGGCGCGTTGCTGTTCAGTCAGGCGGAAAACTTCACCATGGCGATGGCGGCTTTGGCGGCCATGGGGGCGGGCTATTCCATTTCCAACCCGGCGACGGCGCGCGGCGTGCTGGAATGGTTCCCGGCGCAACGCCGCGCCACGGCGATGGGCATCAAGCAGGTCGGCGTGCCCTTGGGCGGTATCCTGGGCGCGGCCAACGGGGCATTGGTAACGATGGCGGCGTGGTCCGACATCATGCTGGGCGTGGCCGGGCTGATCGCCGTCAACGGGGTGCTGTGCCTGCGGCTGACCCGGTTGCCGAGCCATATCGTATCGCGTGAAAAACGACATCCACTGGCCAATATCCGCGAGGTCATCAGGGACGGCAACATCAACCGCTTCGTCCTGCTCAATGGGCTTTACAACTTCGGCCAGACCAATTTCTTCGCCTTCCTGACGCTGTTCATGCGCGAGGTTGCGCTGGCCAGCCAGCCTATCGCCAGTCTCAGCGTCGGCATCGCCCAGGCCGCCAGTGCCGTGGCCCGCATCGGCTGGGGCGTGGTCAGCGACACGGTGTTCGCTGGCCGCCGCAAGGGATTGACGGTGGGACTGGGGGTCGTCGCCGTGGGCGGACTTGCCGCCATGGCTCTGGTCGGGCCGGGACCGGGGGTATACTTAGGCCTAGGCCTGGCGCTGCTGTTGGGGCTGACCATCGCGTCCTTCGCGCCATTGGTGCAGACCCTGTCGGTGGAGGCGACGGAACCCCGGCTCGCCGGATCGTCCATGGGCTACAACATGTTCGGCACGCACATCGGCGGCATGATCGGCCCGCCTGTATTCGGCGCCATGGTTGATGCCACCGGGGCCGCCGGGGGCTACTGGGCCGGGTGGCTGGTGACGGCTATTGCCGTCGGCATCGGTGTGTTGCTGTTGGCGTTCGGGTTCCGGGAACGGGGCCGGTAAGACCGTTTATGTCGTCTTCTTTTTCTCTTCTTTTTTGGACTTGGGCTTGGATTTGGGTTTGGGTTTGTCCACCGGCGGAAGTGGGACGCGAAGACCTTCGAGCGCCTTCCGGGCTTTCAGGTGGCCTTTTTTGGCGGCGCGGGTGAACCATTTTTTTGCGCTCTTCAAGTCGAAGGGCGTTCCGCGGCCTTCCTTATAGAGAACGCCGAGCCGATACTGTGCTTCGTTGTCTCCGGCCTCGGCAGCACGCCGGTAATAGTTGAAGGCAAGGGAGGCATTCTTCAGGACCATATGGCCGGTCGCATGCAGGTCAGCCAGAAGGATCAAGGCCTCCGGGTTGTTTTTTGTCGCCATTTCCCGAAGTTGACGAAGGGCGGTCTTATCCTTTTTGCCGAGGATGGCGGTTTTGATCGCGGTGAGATCGGGCGTCTTTTTCTTTTCCGGAGAGGCTTCTTTCTCTGGTTCCTGTTTTTTCGCCATTTTAACAGGGAGTGGGACTGGAGGCGTGACTAGAGCCGGGAAATCCTTTCGACCGGATTTCCATTCCGCCGCTATGACTTCGGCTTTGGCGCTCTTCTCAATGGCGAAATAAAAAGCACCTCCGCCGCCAAAGACCGCAAGCGTATAGAGGATCAGCGCGGCATGTCCCCATATGTACTGAACGCGGTGGAATTGGTCGATGTCGTCCCACAATTTTTTGGCCCAAACCCAGTTGAGGAAAAGGGCCGACCAGTTGAGGCGGTCCAATTCGTCCGGGAGGACCGAATCCTTGCCCTTGCCTGAGGTATTTTCAGCGGGTTGTGATTGGATCTGTTCCGCGCTCATTTTCGGACGTTGCCCCCATAAGACAAGGTGTCGAAGGATTAAACCACACACCCCGGGAATTTGACAACGCAAGCGCAGATTGGCGGAGGGAAGGGGATTGACAACAGGGCCGCTATGAATACCTTTTTGTGCGCATTCATTAGGGCCCGGAAGCAGGAGTAAGAACATTCATGGCAATCATTATAGGCTCCCTTGGGCTCGTTGTCGGTCTGACGGCGATCTGGCTGGCCAGTACGGCGATGAAAAGGATTGACGCCCACGGCGACATATTGCTGCAGAGAATCCGCAGCGAGCAGCGCAAGGGTTTTGACGACTTGAAATCCAAGATCGAAATTCTTGAAAAGAAAAACGAAAGACTGTCGGAACAGGTAAGTGGTCTGAACGGGTCGGAAAAAGATGAGTAATCGTTTGATATAATTAAAGAAATTAGGATTTCGGTTTCCCCGTCCCGATTGACGACCCCCCTTGTGGATAACTTTTGGATAACTTTCTAAAAAAATTTGTTGAATTAAATACCCCTTCTTTGGGATATTACATATCGGGCCTCGCTAAGGAACTTGCCGGAGCGGGGCTCCTTTTCGGTTCCGTTTTTAAAAAAAAACATAACAGGTGAAAAGCCAAAATGCCGGTAAACGGGAACAGAGTCGCCTTTAACAGGGACAACGTTATTCACGCTCCGGATGAACCAGGGGTTTATGTGCTCTATGTCGGGGGACATCTAATCTATTACGGCAGCACGGAAAAAAGCATCCGCAGCCGTCTGCTGGATCACTTGTCGGGCCGCGAGGGTGAATGCACATCCGTGGCGACGGTTTACGGGTGTGAGGTCTCACTAAACCCGCTCAAGCGTGAACGCGAATTGCTGATCGAATACAAGACAGCCTACGGCGTCCTGCCGCACTGCAATCCTCGCTTGACCTAGAAAATCGAAAAGCTTTAGGAAACTTCCGTCAGCCATGTTGGACGGCAGAAACTGCCGACGGCGGACCCGGCCCCTGTCCTGATGCCCGCCGTGTCGAAGACGAATTCCCTGTTGCCGTGAGGAAGGGCACCGAAGACACGAAGGCGGAACGGGCTATCGCTCCCCTCGACAACGGAAAACTGCAGGGAAAGCCCCGAAACGGGGTCTTCGATGATCTGTTCCTTGATGGTGAGGTTATCAGCCTCGGGTTTGACCGCCATTATGGCCCCCGTATTTTTTGCCCAGTAGTATCCCTCAAGAATCTCCACCTTGAGTCATCAGGGTTAATAAATACTGAATATGCGTTACGGGGGCGAAGGGCCCTGGAAATGGGCTGGGGAAGAGGTTAGGCTGCGGCCCGTTTTTCCATCATGCGATTGATGATCGGCGTCAGAATGATCTGCATGGCCAGGCTCATTTTTCCGCCCGGCACGACGATGGTGTTGCGCCTCGACATCCACGAGTCGTCAAGATTCTTGAGCAGCCACGGAAAATCTACGGCGAACTCTTCGGGCTTGCGGAAGCGGATGACGACGACGCTTTCGTCCACGGTCGGCACGTCGTTGGCGATGATCGGGTTGGAGGTGTCGACCACCGGGACGCGCTGGAAATTGATATCCGAGCGGCGAAACTGGGGCACGATGTCGCGCACATAATCGGGCATCCGCCTCAGGATGGTGTCAATGACGGCTTCTTCGGAATAGCCGCGCATGCCGGTGTCGCGATGGACCTTCTGAATCCATTCCAGGTTGACCACGGGGACGACGCCAATTTTCAGGTCAACAAGGTTCGCCAGATTGACGCCGTCCGTGGACACCCAGCCATGCAGGCCTTCATAAACCATCATGTCGGTTCCGCCGGGAATTTCCTCCCATGGGCTGAATTCGCCGGGGCTGAGGCCCTCGTCGCTGAAGGGTTCGGCTTCTTTCCAGTTGTGCAGATAGAAGCGCCGCTTTCCCATTCCGGATTCGCTATAGGTCCGGTACAGCATTTCCTGCTCTTCAAACAGGTTGGCCTCCGCACAGAAGTGGGAAAAATTCGGATTTCCGTCTTTTGCCGCATCCGCGATGGCTTGCTTCATGGTATTGCGGTCAAAACGGTGAAACCCATCGCCCTGGACATACGCCGCCAACAAACCTTCCCGATGGCATAGCTTCTCGAAGGTTTCGCGCACGGTCTGGCGGTTGGCGCCCGATGAGCCGGTCACGGCGATAATGGGGTGATTGCTGGACACTGGTATCTCCCTCGTGGTTCCCCCCGGCGTTAAGCCGCTTCGGCCTTTACCAGCTTTCTTCGTTCCTCAAGGATGTTCTGGAGGATCGGTGTCAGGATCAGTTCGGTGGCCAGCCCCATTTTACCGCCGGGCACGACGATGGAGTTGCGTCGGGACATCCACGACCGGTCGAGCATTTGTAATAGGTAGGGGAAGTCCACGTTGAACTGGGCCGGGTCCTTGAACCGGATCACCACCAGGCTTTCATCCGGTGTCGGAATATCCCGCGCGATGATCGGGTCCGAGGTGTCGACGACCGGGACGCGCTGGAAGTTGATGTCCGTGTGCTGGAATTGGGGAATGATGTAATGGACGTAATCGTGCATGCGGCGCAGGATGGTGTCCATAACGGCTTCTTCCGAATAGCCCCGCATCTGGGTGTCGCGGTGGATTTTCTGAATCCATTCCAGGTTGATGACCGGAACGACGCCGATTTTCAGGTCGACATACCGGGCCATGTTTACATCATCGGAAACGACGCACCCGTGCAGGCCTTCATAAAACATGAGGTCAGTGTCGGGCGTCATATCCTGCCACGGGGTAAATTCACCCGGTTTCAGACCCAGGTCGGAATAGGGTTCGGCCTCTTCGTGGTTGTGCAGGTACAGCCGCCATTTTCCGCTGCCGTCCTCGGCATACTGGCGGTAGGTATCCTGTAATTCCTGGAATAGATTGGCTTCCTCGCCGAAATGGGAAAAATGCTCATGGCCCTCCTTCAGGTGGCGCTCCATGGTTTCCTTCATTTCGGTCCGATTGAAGCGGTGATAGCTGTCGCCCTCGATGACCGCGGCTTTGATGCCTTCGCGGTGGAACATGTGTTCAAAAGCCACCTTCACAGAACTCGTCCCCGCTCCGGACGAACCGGTGACGGCGATGATCGGGTGTTTTTTAGACATACGAATAGCCCTACTGTGTTGTTACGTCACTGTTTGGGCTGTTTCCTGATCCCCGTGCGGGCCGTGGTTTTAGTACCCGGTCCCGGGATGGTCTTCGACCGTTTTTCGGCCGTTATGGTTTTCCGGTGGTTTTGTTCTAGGCAAAAAATTCGCGGGCCTGACCCGCACCGTTCCAGAATGACCTTATTTACACGCATACTAACCAATCGGTTCCTGTTGGGCCAGTGCAAAGATAAAACTTTGTTGGCTGAATTTGGGGTGAGCCTTGAAAACCGTTTGCAGGAGCCGGTCCTGGAACGATACTTTGGTGGGCTTACGGGGGCAGGAGCCGAAAAAACAACAGGCAAACGAGGAATCCAGGACGATGAAGACCAAGGTTATGCAAATTCACCAACACGGCGGACCCGAGGTCCTGTCGTGGGATGACGTCGAATTATCCGATCCCGGCCCGGGCGAAGCGTTGATCCGCCATACCGCCATCGGCTTCAATTTCGTCGACACCTATCACCGGTCCGGGCAACTGGGCCATAAGGTGACGTTTCCGTTGATTCTGGGCTCCCAGGGCGCCGGCGTGGTCGAAGCCACGGGCGACGGCGTGGAGAACCTGAAGGTGGGGGATCGCGTGACCTACGCCAATCTGCTGGGGTCCTATACGGAAGCCCGCATCATTCCGGCCAACCGTATGGTGATAACGCCGGACGACATTTCCGATGAACTGGCGGCGGCAGCCTTCCTGCGCAGCCTGACGGCGCGTTATCTGCTGAAAAGGCTTTACCCGGTACAGCCGGGCGAGACCATTTTGGTGCATGCGGCGGCTGGCGGCACCGGTCTGATCCTGTGCCAATGGGCCAAGGCGCTGGGGGCTGTCGTGATCGGCACGGTCAGCAACGACGCCAAGGCGGAGATTGCCCGGGGCGCAGGCTGCGCGCATCCCATCGTTTATACCCGTGAGAACTTTGTCGACGAGGTGATGGAGATCACGAACGGCAAAGGCGTGCCGGTGGTTTACGATTCTGTCGGACGCGACACCTTCATGGGCTCCCTGGACTGCCTTCAGCCGATGGGCTTAGGGATCAACTTCGGCACCGCGTCGGGGCAAGTGGAGCCGTTTCCGATGCAGCACCTACATAAAAAATCGCTTATCGTCACGCGGCCGACGCTGGCCACCTATATCGCCAAGCGCGAAGACCTGGACACGGCTTCAGAAGAAGTCTTCCGGGTTCTGCGTGACGGCACGGTAAAGGTCGGAATCACCAGGGAATTCGCCCTGAAAGACGCAGCCGATGCGCACCGGGCCATCGAAAGCCGCGAAACCACGGGGGCGATGATCCTTGTGCCTTAGGGTTTTGTGTTGACGGCTTCCAGGGTGCAGCGCTGGATGGCGCGCTCAGCGATCAAGTCCTGGCTGGCCGTGTTGTACTTCTGGTAATGGGGCGTTTCACGGTGGTTTTCCAGCCCTTGTGCGCTGGTGTAGACCTCATAGAAAAAGAAGGTGTCGGGGTCGGACTCGTCGGTCAGCACCTGGAATTGCAGGCAGGCGTCTTCGTCCCTCACGGCGGCTTCGGCGTTTTCCAGTATAAGCGCCCGGAAGGCGTCGGCGCTGCCGGGCTTCAGTTTTATGGTGACGAAAATGGCGAATTGACTCACAGCGGTGTCTCCTCACAGATTTTATCATTGATGGTTTCGTGCAATTGCAGCCCACCATAAGACACCGTATGGTGGGCCGCAAATATCCAAAACAACAAACAAGATTTCAAAACAGGGAGGAATGAAATGACATCGGACGGCGACATTATCCGCACGGCTGACATTTGCGACGACCACGGCGATGACGTACTGGTGTGCGAAATCCCGTTCAACGATTACGCCAAACGCAATCATTTCCACGGCCAGGTGGTGACCTTTTCCACCTTTGAGGACAACAAGACCGTGCGGGATGTCATGGCCCAGGGCGGACAAGGCAAGGTGCTGGTTGTCGATGGCCAGGGGTCTCGGCGACGTGCGCTTTGCGGCGGCAACATTGCGGCGGAGGCACACAGCCACGGCTGGGAAGGGCTGGTCTATAACGGCTGCATCCGCGATCAGCACGAATTCACAGACCTGGATTTCGGCGTCAAGGCGATCGGTACGACGCCCATGCGTCCGCGCGTTGACGGCATCGCCAAGGTCGGCGTGCCGCTCTACTTCGGCGGCATCGTCATCAACGACGGCGATTACCTGTACGCCGACGCCGACGGCGTCATCGTCGCGCCCCGAAAACTGCACGACTAAGCGGGGCCGGATACGATGACGAAAGACGCGAAAGACTTCGCTACCCTGCACCAGATCGTCCGGGCGGCGAGGGAAAACCTCGGCGACAACGCCTGGGATTACATCGTCGGCGGGGCGGATACGGAAACCACCATCAAACGCAATCGCCACGCGCTCGACACACTGGCGTTCCGGCCGAGAGTCCTGAACGACGTCACCGGGCTGGATATTTCCAGCACCCTGTTCGGGCAAAAACTTCGCATTCCTGTCGTGCTGGCGCCAATCGGCTCGCTGCAGGACCTGCATCCCGATGGCGGCGCCGGGACGGCCAGGGCGGCGGCGGAATTCGGCACCATTTCCATTCTCTCATCCGTGTGCAAACCGGGACTGGAGGCCGTGGCCGACGAGGCCCCCGGCGAAAACAGGATTTTCCAGCTATATGTCCGCGGTGACGACGCCTGGGTCGATGACTTCGCCACCCGCGCCATTGCCGGCAATTACACGGCGTTCTGCATGACCGTGGACCTGGATTATTACGGCCGGCGCGAACGCGACATCGCCAAGGGGCATATGTCGACATCCCGCAAGACCATGGCCAATAACGAGGATTACCAGAAAAGCCTGAGCTGGGATCAGGTCAAGCGTTTCAAGGATACCCATGACATTCCGTTGATGCTGAAGGGCATCGCTACCGCTGAGGACGCGGCACGCGCGGTCGAACTGGGCGTGGATGGAATTTATGTTTCCAACCACGGCGGACGGCAGCTTGATCACGGCCGGGGCGGTGCGGATGTGCTGCCGGAAGTCGTCGAAGTTGCCGGCGGCAAGGCCCAGATCATTCTGGACGGCGGCATAATGCGGGGCACGGATGTGGTCAAGGCGATGGCGCTTGGCGCCGATGCGGTCGCCATCGGGCGGCTCGAGGCCTTCGGCATGGGGGCGGCGGGTCAGGCCGGCGTGGTCCGCGTTCTGGAGCTTCTGGAAACGGAAATCCAGATTTGTCTGGGCCTTTTGGGCGTTACCGGCTACGGCGAACTGGACAAGAGCTATCTGCACCAGGACGTCTCCCTGACGCAGCCCCATGTTCTCAGCGCTTTTCCGCTGCTGGATGAGGACAATTACTAGCCGGGGTTTTTACCGGTGACGAACTCGTAAATGCGGGTGAAGTCGGAATCGGGCAAAGCGTCGTTACAGCGCCGCCACAGGTCGACCACGGTTTCGGCCACCTCCACCGGCGTTCCGGCGGCCTTGGCGTTATCCAGAAACAGCTGCACGTCCTTGGTCAGCAGCGCGGTCTTGAACCCGGCGTCATAGGTCCCGGTCAGGATGCGATTGGGGAACTTGTCGCTGGTCGCCGTGTTCTGGCCGGTGGAAACATTAACCACGTCGAGCAGTTTTTTCATGTCCAACCCCTGCGACAGGCCGAAGGCGACGGCTTCCGACGTCGCCGCCATGGCGGTTCCCGACAAAAAGTTATTTAACAGTTTCACGGCCTGACCTTGGCCCGCCTCATCACCGACATGAAACAGGTTTTTGCAGAACGACATCATCACGTCGCGTTGGCCTTCCAGGATATCTTCCGGCCCGGCCCACATGATGGTGATGGTGCCGGCCTTCGCCCCCGTCTGGCCACCCGATACGGGGGCGTCGATATAGGTAATCCCGGCGTCCTTGAGGACGCGCCCGGCCTCGCGCGCGGCTTCCAGCCCGATGGTGGAGAGATCAATAACCACGGACACGGCGCGTTCCGCCATCGCCGACAGTTCCCGCGCCACGGCCAGCGAGACCGAGCCATCGGGCAGGCTCAGGAACAAAACGTCCGAGATCGCCGCCAGTTGGTCGAGCGAATCCACGGGCGTCGCGCCCCCAGGCGCGCGTTCCGTGGTGCCCGCCTTGTCGAAAACGCTCAAAGAAAACCCGCCGCCAGCGATGTTGGCGGCCATGGGTCCGCCCATCTGACCCAGCCCGGCGAAACCGTACCGCGTTTCGGTCATTATTCTGTGCCCTCGGAATCCATCAGCGAAACATCGATCCCTTCTTCCTTGAAGACCTCGCGAGCGATGCGGAAGGCTTCTATTCCGGCAGGAATTCCACAGTAAATGGCAATCTGAATCAGGATTTCGCGGATTTCCGCCAGGCTGACCCCGTTGGTCAGCGCGCCTTGAAAATGCAGTTTGAACTCATGCGGCCGGTTGAGCGCAGCCAGCATGCCCAGGTTGAGGATGGAGCGTTGTTGTTTGCTCAGAAGGCCTCGGCCCCAGCTACCGCCCCAGCAGTATTCGGTGACCATTTCCTGGAAGTCCCGATTGAAGTCATCGGCCTTTGCCAGCGCCGCATCCACGTAGTCCTCGCCAAGCACTTCTTTTCGGATACGCAGACCCTCTTCGTATTGTTCCGACGCCATGGCTGTCTCCTCTCTCGGTTGAAAAAATTTATTGAACAAATGCTGGACCGCTCCGCCGATAGACGCAAGAAAACCGGCGAAAACGGGGGGCATAAATCTCCGCTCATCATTAACGCCGAAGCGGAGACGATCAACACTTTATGTCGCTAAAAAAACAACAAAATCCCCGTTTTTAATTTATGCCGTAATGGGAATTGACATGACCCTGTACGCCCCCTACGTTTTCGTTCAATAAAAACGTTTAGAGACATCCAGGAATAAAAAATACTCAGGGGGGAACGTGGCGACACTTCTCGAGATCGAGAATCTGAAGACTCAGTTTTTCACGTCTGCCGGAACCGTGAAAGCGGTTGACGGCATTACCTACACAGTCGACGAAGGCGAGACCGTGGCGCTGGTCGGGGAATCCGGCTGCGGTAAATCTGTCAGCGCGCTGTCCATTCTCCGGTTGATTCCGTGGCCGCCGGGCAAGATCGTCGACGGGCATATCAAGTTCGACGGCATCGATCTGGCGACTCTGAGCGAAGAAGAGATTCGCCAGATCCGTGGACGCGACATCGGCATCGTCTTTCAGGAACCGATGACGTCGCTCAACCCGGTGCTGTCGATCAATGAACAACTTAGCGAAACACTGATTACCCATTACGGCATCACCAAGGAAGAAGCCCGCAAGAAAGCGTTGGCGCTTCTCGAAATGGTCGGCATTTCCGATCCTAAACGCCGCCTGGACCAGTATCCCCATCACCTTTCGGGCGGCATGCGCCAGCGCGTGATGATCGCCATCGCGCTCAGTTGCGAACCGAAGCTGATTATCGCCGACGAGCCGACGACGGCGCTGGACGTCACCATTCAGGCGCAGATTCTGGAACTGATGAAGGATCTGACCAAGAGCCTGGGCGTTTCCATGATTATCATCACCCATAACCTTGGCGTCGTTGCCCGCTATGCCGATAGAGTGAATGTCATGTACGCAGGCAAGATCATAGAAACCGGCACCGCCAAGGACATCTATCACAATCCGCAACATCCCTATACGCTGGCGTTGTTGAATTCCATTCCGCGCATGGATCAGGCCCGTCAGGACAAATTGGATCCGGTCGAAGGCCAGCCGCCAGACCTGACGCAACTCGACGACGGGTGTTCGTTCCGGCCCAGGTGCCGTTTTGCGACGGGCGACTGTGCGAAATCCTTCCCGGACCTGGAAAAGGTCAACGATGGTCATTTCACCGCCTGTTTTGAAAAAGGCAATTTGATAGAAAAAACAAAGGTGGTTTCATGAACCCGGCAAATGGCGCCGTCACCGCAGACGGTGCTCAGGATTCAAAGGCGAAGCTTGGCGAGGTCCTGGTTGACGTCAAAAACCTCAAGATGTACTTCCCGATTACCGAGGGGGTTGTCTTCAGCCGTGTCGTCGCCGAGGTCAAGGCCGTTGACGATATCAGCTTTTATATCAATAAGGGCGAGACCCTCGGCCTGGTGGGGGAAT
>JACNJX010000002.1 GCA_014382345.1 Alphaproteobacteria bacterium | reverse complement strand
ATGGTAGGCGCTGAGGGATTCGAACCCACGACCCGCTGATTAAGAGTCAGCTGCTCTACCAACTGAGCTAAGCGCCCGAAACGGGAAGTGCTGCGATATAGCAGACGCACGAGGCTTTGTCGACAAGCGGAATTCCGAGAATGTCGGGGCTCAGTCGTCCGCAGCCCCGCGCCGCCCGATGGTCACGTCGCGGTGCACCCAGACCCCCATCAACAACCCGAATCCGATCAATAGCGTCAACATCGCCGTGCCACCATACGAAATCAGGGGCAACGGCACACCGACCACCGGGATCAGACCCATCACCATGGCGATGTTGATAAACACGTACAAAAAGAACGTCGACGTCACCCCCATGCCGAGCAGGCAACCGAAGTGGGAACGCGACCGGACCGAAATGGAAATCCCGTAGATCAGCATCAAAATATACAGGCAGAGCAATATCAGCCCGCCGATCAGGCCCAGTTCCTCGGACAGCATGGTAAAGATGAAATCGGTCTGCATCTCGGGCAGGAAATTCAAATGCCCCTGCGTCCCCTGCATGAACCCCCGGCCCGACAACCCACCGGAGCCGAAGGCGATTTTCGACTGGATAATATGATACCCCGCGCCCAGCGGATCGCTTTCCGGGTTGAGGAACGTCAGCACCCGTTTCTTCTGGTATTCGTGCAGGAACTGCCAGGCGACCGGCATCGCCGCCAGCGACAGGACACCCACAAGGGCGAATTTCCACAACCGCACGCCTGCCAGGAAAAATATCCCCGCGGCCGTCATCAGTAAAATCAGCGACGTGCCGAGATCAGGCTGGCGCAAGACGAACGCGGCAGGCACCACAACAATCAGGATCGGCGGGATCAAAAAGATCGGACGGCGGATGTCCTCCAGGCTGCCGCCGTGGAAATACCTGGCCAACGCCAGCACCATGGCGACCTTCATCAACTCGGAAGGTTGCAGATTGATCACGCCCAGATTGATCCACCGCCTGGCCCCCATGCCCATGGCACCGCCCACATCCACGGACACCAGCATCAGCAAAATGGCAAAATAGACGGCATAGGCGTAGCGCAGCCAGATGCGGGTATCGATCACGGCGATCGAGATCATCAGGACAATCCCGAATCCAAACCGAACCGCATGACGCTTGGCCCAGGGATCAATGCTGCCGCCGGCTGCGGAATACAGCATGGCGAAGCCCACAGAGGCTACGATCGCCAGCAGCAGGACGAAGAACCAGTGAATTTGCCAGAGCTTCTGTCGAAGCGTGAGTTCGGGGCCACCCAACACAGGATCGTTCATGTTTTGCGGCCTCCGGATTTACGCGCCAGAAATTCCATCAAGGCGCTTTTTTGCCGCTTCCCCGGAGGGTGGCGGAAATCGTCGAAAACCTGTTTGGCGTCCCCTTTGTCACCTTCCGGCGATGCCGGGCCGGTTTCTTCGGGCAGGATTCCGGGCCGGGCCGATTTACGACGCTGGGCTTCGGCCAGGATGTCCCGCGCAATGGGGGCGGCAACCGAAGACCCGCCGCCGCCGTGTTCGACGACCACGGAAACCGCATAACGCGGCGCGTCTACGGGTGCAAACCCGACAAACATGGCATGGTCCCGTTCCCTCCAGGGAAGGTCCTTGTTTTTGTAAACACCATGTTCCCGCTCCGACTTGGTAATCCGCCGCACCTGAACGGTTCCGGTCTTGCCGGCCATTTCCTTGCCGAGCTCTTTAATTCTTGCCTTGAAGGCGGTTCCCATCGGTCTTTCGGTAACAGCCATCATGGCGTCCCGCACCAGTTCCAGGTGAGCCGGAATGAGGCTTAAGCTTTCCTTCCCTGATTGGCGTGTCCGGCTCTCGTCCTCAACCGCGCGCCCCGGATCATCGGGAACGGGAACGGGACCGGGCCGGGTCAGGCGGGGCGTGACGACGTTTCCGCCGTTGGCCAGGCGCGCCGCCATGACGGCCATTTGCAGTGGCGTCGCCAGCAAATAGCCCTGACCGATGCCGGCCAGAACGGTTTCGCCCTGGTGCCAGACTCCACCCATCGCCTTTTTTTTCCATTCCCGGGTCGGAATGAGCCCGGACTTCTCACCCGGCAAGTCGATGCCTAAAGTGTTCCCCAGTCCGAAACGCCGGGCCATCGCCGCGATGCGGTTGATGCCGGTGCGCTTGGCGACTTCATAGAAATAAACGTCACAGGACTGCATGATGGCGTTGAAGCCATCCATCCATCCGTGCCCGCCCTTTTTCCAGCAATGGAAAGTGGCGTTCCCCAGTTCCATTTCGCCGGTGCATTGGATCTTGTTTTCCGGACCGATGACGCCTTTTTCAAGCGCCGCCAACAACACGATCATCTTAAACGTAGAGCCGGGCGGAAATTGGCCGCTGACGGCTTTGTTGGTCAACGGCAATTTGGGATTGGACGTCAGGTCCCGCCATTCCTCCTGGCTCAGGCCCCGGTTAAAGGCATTGGGATCGAACCCCGGCGTCGATACCAGGGCCAGGACGTCCCCGTTGTGAATATCCAGAACAACCGCGGCCCCGCTTTCCTCTCCAAACCGTTCCGTTGCCATTTTCTGAAGTTCCAGATCGACCGTCAGCGTCACCTCTTCGCCGGGAAGACCGTCTTGGCGCGACAGTTCGCGGATGACATGACCATACGCATTGACCTCGACCTGGGACGAGCCGCCGGACCCGCGCAGTTGCAGGTCATGCACTTTTTCGACACCGGCCTTGCCGATACGGAACCCCGGCAGTTCCAGCAACGGGTCTCCCGTCGTCTCCTTGGGCGATACGGCGGCGACCTAGCCAAGCACATGCGCCGCCCCCGGACCGAAGGGATAATGGCGGCCTTGCCCGACCTCGATATTGACGCCCGGGAGGTCCCGAGCGTTGACCTCGACTTCGGCGACCTTC
>JACNJX010000003.1 GCA_014382345.1 Alphaproteobacteria bacterium | reverse complement strand
CTCGCCGTCATGTATGCCGAGCACGAGGAATTGGTGCACTTGCTGGAGCGCATAGAGGAGGCTGCTAGCACAGATGAAGCCATCCATTGGATTGGGGAAGCTCTGAGCGCCGCCCGCAGCCATTTTCAGAAGGAAGAAGCAATCCTCTTTCCCATGGCCCAGAGTGTATTGGGCGATGAAACGCTAACCCGGCTCGGGAAAGCCTGGGCGGACGCTCGCCGGGTGACTATCAGCTGAATGAAGGATTTGGCCAGAACCCCGATAATTGGACCCCTTTTAGGGGGGCTAGACAGGGCGCGCGCCAATTGGTTTCTCCAGATGGGAAGGACGTTCACCTTACGACGGCTGATTTCGAACTGCTCTCAGCCTTCATCGAGAGTCCCGGCCGGATGCTATCACGGGATTACCTGATGGACCGTGTCCACGGCCAGGATTGGGCCGGTTACGATCGCGGAATTGATGGCGTCGTCAAGGGAACGGACTTGTCGGTATACTCGCAAGCTGAGCTGAACAAAGTGGCGCCTCAACTCAACGAGCGACCACGAAAGACGCTGGAGTTTGAAACGCCGGCAGAAAAATTTAACGCATGTGTTGCATCGACCGGTTGAGGTGGCAGCCAAAAGCGGAAATTACGTCTTCGGCTGGGACCCGCTGAAGATAGTGCGTTGACGGGCGGCCTTTATGACCGCTTCCACCAACTTTTCCTTCTCCACCGGCTTGACCAGGTATTCGATTACGCCGCCCTTCATGAAATCGACCGCCAGTTGCACGTCGGGATAGCCGGTCAGCACGATGATCGGAATGGAAGCGTAATTCTCGCGGAAGTAGGCGACGGCCTCGATACCGTTGACCTTGGGCATGCGGACATCGCAGATAATCACATCGACCTCCAGGATGTTCTCGTTGCTTAGCACTTTGATGCCCTTTTCCCCGTCCTCGGCCTCGAGAACCTCGTAGATTGTCCCCTCGAGCTGCAGGCGTATGGTTTTGCGGATTTCCGCTTCGTCATCGACCACCAGGATTTTGTGTTTCATGTCAGGGAATCTCCATTCGGTTCTCGGAACGAAAATGCGATAGTACACACCGTCCCTTTACCCACGTCGCTCTCGAATTCAATGGTGCCGTCATATTTCTTGACGATTTGCTGGACCACAAAAAGCCCGATGCCTTCACCCTCGTCCGGTCCTTTGGTGGTGAAGAAAGGATCGTAAATCTTGGCCAAGTTCCCGGAAGGGATCCCCGCGCCAGTGTCACTAATCCGCACCGACACCCGATCTCCTTCGCGAACGCTCTCTATTTTCAGTGTTCCCTCGCGGCCAATCGCTTGCAGCCCGTTGCGGATGACATTGAATAAGGCCTGCTGAATGTCTTCGGACTTGGCGGAAATAGCTGGAACCGGGCCTAGCCGCTGGTCGATTTCAATGGTATCCGCGAGGAGCGATAACCGGGCCATCGAAACGGCCTCGGCGATCGCCGCGTTAACGTCGACCGGTTCCAAGCCGTGCTTGTCCGCGGGTCGAATGTAGCCGGTCAGATTCTTGATGATCGCCGCGATGTGCTTGCTATAGGCGATGATATCCTGGGCGTGCTCTTGACCGCGGTCCAAGTTGTCACCGTCGCGAATGGCCTCGGCCGCGCCCAAGATGGCGTAAAGGGGGTTGTTGATTTCGTGGCCGATGCCGCTGGCCAGTGTGCCAAGCGCAGCCATCTTCTCGGCTTGGATGAGGGCCTGCTCGGCCAGCTCTTTGGCGGCAATCAACTTGCCCTCGACCTGTTTCCGGGCGGTCACGTCATGCAGCATCACCGTCAGGATGGTCTCTCCGTCTAACTCCAACTTGGACACCGAGGCCTCGGCGGGAAATTCCGAACCGTCAGCGCGCACGCCGAAGATTTCGCTACGCTCGGTCATCAGTTGGTTTTGCTCGGACGAGGCGCGGAATCGCTCCACGTGTTCCGCGTGTGCCGACCGGAAACGGGCAGGGATCAGTTCGTCTAGCGGCCGGCCCAAGATGTCGGCGGCCAGGTAGCCGAACAGCTTCTCGGCCCCCGGGTTGAAGACGCGGATCCTGGTGTCCTCGCCAACCGCGATGATGGCGTCCGGAGCGACGGAAAGCATCCCCACCAACGGGTTCAAGCGGTCATCAACGGGGTCGCTGGGGCGCACAGGCGCGCGCAATGGTTCCTTGATCAACTGGGGGTCGGTGATCTCCCGATCATCCGGTTTGGGATCGGTTTGACTGGCCATCGCTTCACCTTCAGCTTACACCTTAGTTTCGTTCGAGCGAAATTACCCGAACCAACGCCTAGGTTATCAAGATAATAGCACACTGACACCCCCCTGTTAGAGACTTTGATCTCGCTCGAAGGACCCTAGGACTTCGGACTCCACTCAATCAGCCGGTCGTCGGAAGTTGTACGCAGACCATGTCGTGCGGATAGCGTTCCTTTGCAGGGAAAGACAAAGATTAGGCAATAGCCTCAAATGTCCTGTGTGGATGGCTCCCGCGTTGCAAGGACTTTTCGACGTCGTAGCGGCCAAGTCAGGTACAGTCTTGTGTCCGGCCTGTTGATGCGGTGCTGTTGAACCGCTGGCCCTGATGGTATCCGTGGATCGGGTCCCTATCTGCTTTGCGGGCTCGAACACCCTGGACATTTGTCGGGTTATCCCCATCCCCGGTCTGACCGGTTTGCCATCACGTCGCATCGTCCTCGCAATCGTCGAAAGATTGTGTGCTTTCGAGCGATCAATTGGTCATGCGGTTGCCTCCGTTGCAGGTCGGTGAGCGCGGTAGGCCTCGCCACGGGTCATGACGACCCAGGCGATCCGCGCCGCCTTGTTGGCCATGGCGACGGCAACCAGCTTGTTGGGCTTGCTCGCCAACAGGCCGGCGACCCAGGGGTAAGCGTCGG
>JACNJX010000110.1 GCA_014382345.1 Alphaproteobacteria bacterium | reverse complement strand
CCCTTTCGCCGATGGCATGGACCTGCAGGGTCATCAAGGCGTTGATCATGGCGACGACCTGTTCCGGCGAATGGGCTTCGGCGTAGCTGGTGAAGTCGCGGATATCGGAAAACAAAATGGTTCGCGTCACGAGACTGGACGGAATATCGCCGCCGGCGTGGGCGTCCAGCGCCGCCGTCGCCGCCCCGGCGGAGACGAAGGTTTCCAGGCGTTTGCGCAACTGGTTGAGGGCATCGGTGCGGGCGTCGATGTCGTCCTGGGCGCGCCCGACCAGGTGGCCGAGCCCCAGCATCAGGCCCGCCAGCAACAGTCCCGGAACCGCAACCGCGCGCACGGCGCCATCCAGCAGAACCGAATCCAGAAAGGAAACCGGTTCGTACAATTCGAATACGGCCTGCAAGCGCCCGGTTTTGTCGAGCAGCGGGACATAAAGCTCATGCAGCCGTTCGCCATTGGGATAGTTCTTGTCGACGATCCCGGGTGAGTTGCTTGTGATGACGGCCTGGATCACGGCCCCGGTTTCCATCTTGCCGATATTTTCCGTTTTGGTGGCGAAAATCGTCAGCCCCCGAATGTCATAGACATTGAGCCGGGTGAGTTTCATTTCCTCCACCTCCCGGGCGAAGGCTTCGCGCAGGGACAGGTGATGACGCTTGAGGTCTTTGGCCGTGGCGGGTTTGCCCGACAGCAGGGCCGCCCAGGCATCCGGCGCAATCTTGGCAACGGCGCGGGCGATGGTTTCGGCCCGGCGTTGCGCCTGTTCAAGATAAATCGCCTGAATGACATTGGTCGCGGCTAGCCCGGCGGCGCCGACCAGGACGGCGATAAAAACCAGCAACCCCGGCAGGATGCGCCGCCGGAAATGACGGCGCAACGGAAACGGCTGCTCCAGGGGGGGCGGACTTTTGGGTGTGTGATCCGACATGATTGACGTGATCGGCCTGTGGTTGCTCCGTGAACGGAAGCATGCGCCAGGGAAATCTGCAAGCCCCCCTTGCGTCGGGGGGGTGCCGGGATATGGTAATCGGATCATGAAAAAAGCCGATATCGATGCATTCTACCGGCGCCTGTCGGAGCAAAACCCGGACCCCCAGGGTGAATTGAATTGGCACAACCCCTATACCCTTCTGGTCGCCGTGGTGCTGTCGGCGCAGGCCACCGACGTCGGCGTCAACAAGGCGACGGGGCCGCTGTTCAAGGTCGTCGACACGCCGGAACAGATGATCGCGCTGGGCGAAACGAAACTGCGCGATTACATCAAGACCATCGGGCTTTTCAACACCAAGGCGAAAAACGTCATCGGGCTAAGCCAGCGGCTGATCGACGAGCACGCAAGCCAGGTGCCGGAAGACCGCGACGCGCTGGAGGCGCTGCCGGGCGTCGGGCGCAAAACCGCCAACGTGGTCATGAACATCGCCTTCGGCGTGCCGACCATCGCCGTCGACACCCACATTTTCCGGATTTCCAACCGTACCGGTCTGGCGCCGGGCAAGACGCCCCTGGCAGTGGAAAAGGCGCTGGAAAAACGCACGCCCGAACAATGGAAGCTGCACGCCCACCATTGGCTGATCCTGCACGGGCGTTACGTGTGCAAGGCCAGAAAGCCGCTCTGCGGAGAATGCGTGGTCAACGATCTGTGCCGCTACAAGGCCAAGGAAACGGCGTAAGCAAATCCCGAGCGGATGGCTTCATCCGCGACGACGCATTTGCGTATAAAAAAGCTCTAACCGGCTCTTTTCTGCTCGTGCGCCTTCAGCAATCCGACGAAGCAGTCTTTTTCCGACACCTGGTTGTTACCCCGGTTGCGGGCTTCGAAGTGATCGACCCGGTAAACGGTGCCGTCCCCGGTCCTGTACAGGAACACATCGAGCGCGCAGGCCTGGGTCCGGTACTGCCAGATCTGGGCCGGGTCGTCGTTGCGCTTGAACCCCGGCTCACCCAGAAGCCCGATCACCTGATCCTGGCGCATGCCGGACAGGCGCGACGGGGAGGGGTAGTTTTTTTCCGGCGCGGGTTGCGGTTTCGCGGCCCACGTCTTTTCTTCGGTCTTTGTGCCGGCTTTTCCGGGCGACAGCGCCGCCACCGTGAGGCGACCTTCGGGAGAAGAAGATTGTGCGGACGGCCCACCATCACCCAGGCAGCCGCTTATCAAAAAAACGCCCAGCATCGAGCAGGCAGAGCGGGCAAACCAGTGAAGTCCGGGTTCGGTCATGCCTTGCCGTTGGGCTTGGTTTGGGGTTTGGGGTTGAGCTGGGCAGCGGGTCCTTCGGCTTCGGTCAGCGCCTGCATGTCGCCGGTGACCTGGCCGCCGGCTTCAATAATGATATGTCCGTAGCGAATGGTGCCGCTGACCTGTCCTCCGGAGCGGACGACAAGTTGCCCACGCGCCGTCAGGTCTCCCTCGAACCGCCCGCTGATGTCGGCGACCTCGACCTCCGCCGATCCGCGAAATAACCCGCTGGGGGTGACTTCAAGCTGGTGCGTGTTGGGCAGGTCGATTTCGGCGCGGCCTTCGACCAGCAACCGGTCGCAGGAGGCGACCTCGCCGCTAATGGAAATATCGCGGCCGATGACCAGCCGCCGGCCGTCTTGTGATCCGGCCGTGGCGCGCTCGGAGCTTCGGGTCGAAAGGCCCGGAATATCGGGCGGCAAGCGCCGGGCCGCCGGGGCTTGAAAGGTCGGGGCTGCAGGCGGCTTGGCGGGTGTGTGCGAGCCCTTGCGGGTGAAGGGCTTCAACGGCGGCGCGGATATTTCGAAACTGTCTGCGTTTGAGTCGCCAGTGGCAACCGGTCCACTTGGCGCGTTTGGCGGTGTTTCGCCGCCGGGCTGCTCTTTTTTCCACCGGAACATTGGCCGTCTCCCAGGTTTGGCTTTTCTCTTTCTTGCTTATCCCGCTTCTTTTCGCCAGCCCTCGAACAGATGCACCATGGCGGCGGTGATGACGATGGGCGCCAGCAGATTGACCACCGGGACGGTCAGCAGGAACGCCATGACCACACCGGCGAGGAACATCTCCCACCGGTGCGCCAGACGCAAGCGTCGAGCCGCATCGGGACCCAGTCTGCGCAACGCCACCAGTTCAAAGTATTCCCTGCCAAGAAGATAGCCGTTTACGGTGTAGAAAACAAAAGGGAATACCGGCCCCAGCAGCAGGAAAACCAGCAGCACAAGGTTGAGCGCCACCAGCACCCCCAGATAGCGCAGCGTTACCATCAGCGACTGGATGACGGTTTGCCCATCGGCGGGGGGAAGGCCGGGGAAATGCCGGGCCTCGACGGCGGTGGCGATATCTTCCAGGAACAATCCGACGACGACGCTGATGACGGCGGGAAACAGGAACCATGTCAATATCAGGGTCATCAGGCCGCCAAACAGATCGGCGATCCATTCCAGCCACAAGATGGCGAAAAACGAGGTGTCCACCAGCAGGGTGCCGACGGCGCCCCACAAAAGAGCGAAGACAATGACGGCGGCGGCAATGGCGATCCAGACAACCTTGCGGATGTGTGGGTCGTTCAGTTGCGCCAGGCCTTTGGAAAATGCATTTATCATGTTGATTGGACCAAGGGATCGTTAGAGATTAAATACCGGACAAGGGCCAGGATAAGGACCGGGGGTTCGGGCCTGTTGTCTCAAGGAGGCTCCCGTTATACTCGGGCGTTATACTAAGACACGCCTGAAATTTCCATCCCCGGAGCAGGAGAAGTTATTACCGTGGAAACAAAATTTGACGTCACCGGCATCGGCAATGCCATCGTTGACGTTCTGGCCCATGCGGACGACGGGTTTCTGGAGGCCGAAGGCCTGATCAAGGGCGCCATGACCCTTGTCGAGGCCGATGACGCGCGCAAACTGTACGGCAAGATCGGCACCGCCATCGAGTGTTCGGGGGGTTCGGCCGCCAATACCATCGCCGGCCTTGCGTCCCTGGGCGGGGTCGGGGCCTTTATCGGCAAAGTGCACGATGACCAGCTGGGCGAGGTTTTCCGCCACGACATTCGCGCGCTCGGCGTTGTTTTTGATTCCGAACCGACGGACGACGGCCCGCCGACGGCGACCTCGATGATCCTGGTGACGCCCGATGCGCAACGCACGATGCTGACGTTCTTGGGCGCCTGTGTGAATCTGGGGCCGGGCGATGTCGACGAGGAACTGATCGCGGCGTCGAAAATCACCTATCTGGAAGGCTACCTTTGGGACCGGCCGAGCGCCAAGGAGGCCTTCGTCAAGGCCGCCGATACCGCGCATCAGGCCGGACGCAAGGTATCGCTCAGCCTGTCGGACCCGTTCTGCGTCGATCGTCACCGTGACGAATTCCGCGATCTGGCCGAACACCATGTGGACATCCTGTTCGCCAACGAAGAAGAGATTATGTCGCTCTATCAGACCGATGATTTCGACACGGCCTTGGGTCACGTCCGGGGCCATTGCGAGATCGCGGCGCTGACCCGCAGCGAAAAGGGCTCCGTCATCATCAACGGCGAAGACTCTCACGCCATCGAGGCCGAGGCGGTCGCCAACCTGACCGACACCACCGGCGCCGGCGACGCCTATGCGGCAGGTTTTCTGTACGGCGTGACCGCAGGGCGGAGCCTGTCCGATTGCGCGCGTATCGGCGGCATTTGCGCCGCCGAGGTGATCTCCCACCTGGGCGCCAGGCCCGATGTATCCTTTAAAAAACTAGTTGAGGAAAAGCTCCCTTAATGCCCTTGGACGCTCCCGATACGGATCTTTCCGGCCGGTTCCGGACCACGGCCTTCTGGCGCGCCCTGCCCGCCGGGATGCGGCGGCGGTGGTGGATGTTCCGGCCCCTCGACCTGATCGCCAGACATTGGCCGGTGTTTAAAAAACGCCGGGGCGTCCTGGTCGTGCGTATGGACGGCATCGGCGACATGGTGCTGTTCCGCCGTGCACTCGACCACTACGCCGACGTGTTCGGGGTCGAAAAATCCGACATCACGGTTCTCGGGTGCGAAAGCTGGGGCCGGTTGGCCGGCGAAGTTTTTTCAGGCTACCGGGTCCATGCCATCGACGAGCATGCTTACGCGCGCAGGCCCTTTTACCGGTTTCGGGTGTCGCTTTGGGTTCGCGGACTGGCGCCGGAAGTGGCGGTTTGCGACTCCTACATGCGCCGCGCCCTTATGGCCGACAGTCTGGCTTGGGTGTCGGGGGCGAACAGGACGGTGTCGTCGCTGCCCTACGTCAGTGAACGGACACGGTCCGAGTTCAATTACTATCTCAGCCAGGCCGATGAAATCATCGACACCGGCACCTACCCGACCCACGAGGTAACCCGACATTTCCGGTTTCTTTCGGCCCTGGCGGGCCGGACCATTGCGCCGGAGGTTCCGCAAATCTCCTGGCGCGATGCGCCGCCCGCTCCGGACGGTTGGGATGGAGGAGAGGACGGGAAGCCTTATGGAGACGCCGAGGGCGCGCCCTATGCGGTGCTCAATCCGGGCAGCAACGAACCGGGACGGCGTTGGCCGCTGGGGCACTATGCGGCGATTGCCCGCAGGCTCCTGAAGCAGGGTTTGCGGGTGGTTTTCGTTGGCCGCCCGGACGAACAGGGCGGCGGGCAGGCCGTCGCCGCTTTGGCCGAAGAACAGGGCGTTATCGACCTGACCGGAAAAACCGTTCTGCCGCAATTGCTCGATCTGATGAAGCGGGCGTCGCTGGTGGTCAGCAACGATACCGGTCCGGCGCACCTTGCCATAGCCTTGGGCCGCCCGACCGTTGTCATCGTCGGTGGCGGGCACTTCGGCAGCTTCGTGCCCTACCCGGTCGAAGCGACGCCTCCGGACGCGCGGTTCGTGTATCAGGAAATGGAGTGTTATCACTGTTTCTGGCGCTGCCATAAACGGGCCGACAAATTCCAGTTGTTCCCCTGCATCGGGGCCATCTCGGAAGATCAGGTCTGGGCGGCATGCGAGGAACTTCTTCACGCGGATATGCAAAAAAAGCCCGGCGCGGCATGAAGACCTGGCTGGAGGCTGCCAGGGTCTATGGCGACAGGCGCATACTGATCATTCTGGTTCTCGGGTTTTCCAGCGGTCTGCCGTTGTTGCTGGTGTTTTCCACGCTGTCCTTCTGGCTCACCTTCGAGGGCGTTTCGCTGACGGCGATCGGCCTGTTTTCCCTGGTGCGCATGCCTTATACCCTTAAATTTTTGTGGGCGCCGCTCATCGACCGAGTGCGGCTGCCGGTGATTTCGGATCGGCTGGGCCGAAGGCGGAGCTGGGCCCTGGTTTCACAAATCCTGTTGATGGTGTCGATCTTCGGGCTGGCTTTGAGCAGCCCGGCGGAGAACCCGTGGCTGACGGCCTTTTTTGCCCTTCTCGTCGCCTTTGCCTCGGCCAGTCAGGACATTGTTATCGATGCCTACCGGGTCGAGGTTCTGGCCGATGACGAACAGGGTGCCGGCGCGGGCGCCATCGTTCTCGGCTACCGCATGGGCATGCTGACCGCAGGCGCAGGCGCCCTGTGGCTGGCCGCCGCCTTCTCGTGGAGTCAAGTCTACGCCATCATGGGGGTCCTGGTGGCCATCGGCATGGTGGCCGTCCTGATGGCGCGCGAGCCGGAAACCGGGGTTTCGGTGAAAGATGCCGACGTCGAGGAAGCCCGCATAGCCCGGCATCTGGAATCCGGCGTGCCGCCCTGGCTGGCTCGCCTGCTGGCCTCGTTCTACGAAGGGGTCGTCGCGCCGTTTAAGGACTTCATGACGCGGCCCGCCTGGGCCTGGGCGCTGGCCTTTATCGCGCTCTATAAACTGGGGGAATCCTATCTTGGCGTCATGGCCGGGCCATTTTATGTGGCGCTGGGCTTTACGACGGTGGAAATCGCCAACGTGACCAAGGTCTTCGGCCTGGCCGCCATAATTATCGGCGGATTGATCGGCGGGATTATGGTCGCCCGGATCGGCATCATGCGAAGCCTGATGATCTGCGGCGTACTGCAGATCGCCGGCACGTGCATGTTTGCCGTGCAGGCCAAGGTCGGCCATAGCGTGCCGATGCTGATGGTGACGATCACGGCGGAAAACGTCACGTCCGGCATGGCGACGTCGGCCTTTGTCGCTTATTTGTCGTCGTTGTGCCATCAGGCCTATACGGCGACACAATACGCGCTGTTGAGTTCGCTGACGGCTTTTTCGCGGGATATCCTGTCGGCCAGTGCCGGCTGGGCCGCCGAACAGGTCGATTGGGCCGGTTTTTTCCTGATCAGTGCCGCCGCCGCAGTGCCGGGGCTTTTGGTCCTGGCGTGGATCATGCGGGGCTATCCGCCGGACGCGGGTTCGGCTGAAGCTATCAAAATGAATGCAAAAAGTTAAAGCAAAAATAATGATCGCAGGGAGAGACGCCATTGTTACGAATGCGTAACAATTTGGCGATTGCTTTATCCCACTAAAATTTCCGTAAGCGCCTTTTCCACCGGCTCCAGGGGGATGTGGTGCATTTCAGACCCGCCGTAATCCTGGGCGCGGATGATGCTCAGCCGGTCGGTCATGGGTTGGAACTTGGACGGCCGGGTGACGCCGTAAAGGATCACCACCGGGACGCCGCCGACGGCAAACATATGCCCGGTGCCGGAGTCGTTGGAAACGGCGGCATTCAGGTGTTTCGTCATGGCGATGGTTAGCAAGGGGGAAGGCCCGGCCGGCCCTTTGGCGATTTCGTTTTGCAAGGGAAATAAGGCTTGTGGAACGGCGGCTTTAATCTCGTTCAACCAGCCTTCCTCTTTCGGCCCCAGGAAGAACACTGGCACCCTGCCTTGGGCCGCCACGCGCCCGGCCAAACGTATGAAATTTTCCAGCGGCCAGCATTTCGGCGGCCCCCCGGAACCGGGGGCGAAGCCGACATAATCCGGGCCGTCGGGTAACAGGTGGGCGGCGGTGTCGTGGAGTTGCGGCCGGATATCCAGGTCGAGCAGCTCCGGGCTGGGAAATTCCCGGCCGCTGGCCAGTTCCAGCAGGTCGAGTAACTGGCGCTGCATGGTTTTCGGAAACTTGTAGCCTTTGGCGGGTTTTCGGGACGACAAAAGAAACCGGGCCGCCGGGGATATGAAACAGCGGTGCGGCACACGCCACAAAGACAGGCTGGTCCAGAAAATCCGCTGGGTGTCGATGACCAGATCGAACCGCCGGTCCTTAAGCGGCTCCGGCAAACCCCGCAAGACCTCGCCGGGGCTGTCCCCGATGCCAGCGCACTCGATGATCTCATCGATCAGGCCGTCGGCGACATCCGACAGGATGCCGGCATAGACGCTGGTGTCGCGGCCCGCGAGCCAGGTAATGCGGGCATTCGGAAAAGCCTGGCGCAACCCGCGCACGAACGGCAGCTTGAGCAGCCCGTCGCCGATGCGATCAAAACCGACATAGACCAGAACGCTGGAGGGTGTTTCGGCATCCATCCCTATCGGTTAGCACAGGTGCAGGCAGGGGTGAAAGTTGTTAGCATGCCGCAAGGGAGGTTTCCCCATGCCCGATCCCGGCACACGAAGCAAAATGAGCATTGTGGAGGGCGACATCACGCGTCTCGCGCTCGACGCCATCGTCAATGCCGCCAACGAAATGTTGCTCGGCGGCGGCGGCGTGGACGGGGCCATTCATGCCGCGGCGGGGCCGGGATTGTTGAAGGAATGCCGCGCCCTTGGCGGCTGTCCCACCGGCGAGGCCCGCATCACCGGTGGCCATGCCCTGCCCGCGCGTCACGTCATTCATACCGTCGGGCCGATCTGGCAGGGCGGGAATATGGGGGAGGAGGCCCTGCTGGAACGCTGTTACCGGGAGTCCCTGTCCCTGGCCCATGACCACGGCCTGAAAACCGTCGCCTTTCCCGCTATCAGCACCGGCGTCTACCGGTTCCCGCCGGACCTTGCCGCCCGCATTGCGGTGGCGACGGTTGCGGATTTTTTGGCCGATGCGGACACTATGGATCAGGTCGTTTTTTGCTGTTTTGGCCAGGCTTGCGTCGCGGCCCATAGGGCGGCCCTGGGTTAGGTCCCTTCGGGACTTCCTTTGAGTCATTCTTCTCGGAATTCCCCCCGGCCCTGTGATAAGGTCGCACCCGACCGCCACCGATCCAGGCCTGACCGCAGCTTAAGATGACCGCACCGACCGCCGCCCCGTTGCCCGAGACAGAGCCCACCGATGACGACGGCGGGACAAAGCCGGATTCAACGGTTCCTGTCCCGGAATCGGAGCCGCCCCCCTCCCCCGCCAGGCCGCCAAAGCCGGGCAAGGCGGGCTCCGAAGAGAAAACCGCCGATGCGGTAACGCCGATGATGGCGCAGTATCTTTCCATCAAGACCGAGCATCCCGATAGCCTGTTGTTTTACCGGATGGGGGATTTTTACGAGCTGTTTTTCGAGGACGCCGTTCACGCGGCGGCGGCGCTGGATATCGCGTTGACCAAGCGCGGCAAGCATCTGGGCGACGACATCCCCATGTGCGGGGTGCCGGTGCACAGCCACGAGACCTATCTCAACCGCCTGATCCAAAAGGGCTTTAGGGTCGCCGTCTGTGAACAGACGGAAGACCCGGCGGAGGCCAGGAAGCGAGGCTCAAAAGCGGTCGTCAACCGCGAGGTCATGCGCGTGGTGACGCCGGGAACGTTGAGCGAGGAGACCCTGCTCGACGCCCGGCGCAACAACTATCTGGCCGCTGTCGCGGAAACCGGCGGCGCCCGGGGATTGAAACTTGGCCTGTCCTGGATCGATATGTCGACGGGCATTTTCCTGACGCAAAACCCCGAGCCCGGCGATTTGGGCGCGGCGCTGGCCCGCATCCAGCCGGGCGAACTGCTGGTCCCGGACGGCCTTTTGCAGAACCCCGACCACTTCGAGACCTTTAGCGACTGGAAAGAGTGTTTAAGCCCCCTGCCCTCCAGCCGTTTCGACAGCGCCAACGGCACCAAGCGGCTGCAGGCGTTTTACGGCGTCAAAACGCTGGACGCTTTCGGTGAATTTTCCCGGCCCGAACTGGCCGCCGCAGGTGCCTTGCTGGACTACCTGGAGCTGACCCAGAAGGGCCGGTTGCCGCGCCTGTCGGAGCCCAGGCAACTGGCCCAGGGCGAAGTTCTGGAGATTGACGCGGCGACCCGGCGTAATCTGGAACTGACGGCATCCCTGACCGGTTCGCACAAAAACACCCTGCTCGGCGTTATCGACCGCACCCTGACCGGCGCCGGCGCGCGGCTGTTGAGCGCGCATCTGGCCGCGCCGCTGACGGACCCTCAGGCCATCGTCCGGCGCCTCGACATGGTGCAGCACTTCACCTTGGCCGACCGCCTGCGGGATGATATGGAAGGCGTTCTCAGGCGCTGCCCGGACATGGAGCGCGCCCTGTCGCGGCTCACCCTCGGACGCGGGGGGCCAAGGGATTTGGCCGCCGTACGTGACGGTCTCGGGGCGGCGGAAGATATCCGCGCGTTGTTTGGAAACGGCGCTGCGGAGGCGCCGGAAGGCATTACCGGCGCGCTTGGCGATCTCGGTCACCATGACGAAGTTATCGAGCGACTGGCGCGCGCCCTGGCCCCGGAGCTTCCGATGTATGCCCGCGACGGCGGTTTTATCGCCCAAGGGTACGCCCCGGAACTGGACGAATTGCGCAAGCTCCGGGATGAAAGCCGTCGCATGATCGCCGGGCTGCAATCGCGCTATGCCGAAGAGACCGCCATCCCCGCCCTGAAGATCAAGCACAACAACGTGCTGGGGTTTTATATCGAGGTGTCGGCCAAAAACGCAGATAAAATCCCGCTCGAGGAGGGTTCGCCCTTTATCCACCGCCAAACCATGGCCAGCGCCGTTCGTTATTCGACGGTGGAGCTGGGCGATTTGGAAAGCCGAATTGCCAAAGCCGCCGATCAGGCGCTGGCGCTGGAGATGACGATGTTCGAGGATCTGGTTCTCGAAGTCACAGGCCGCGCGGATTCCATTGCGCTGGCGGCGCGCGCCCAGGCCCGCCTCGACGTGGCGCGGGGACTGGCGGTGCTGGCGACGGATGCTCGTTACGTCCGGCCGGACGTGGACGCCAGCACGGATTTCTTCATCACCGGTGGCCGCCATCCGGTGGTCGAGGCGGCGCTGGCGGAAAGCGCCGGAGAGGCCTTTATCGCCAACGATTGCCGCCTGATCGGCGGAGGTACGTCGCACGACACTGAAAGCGGCGGCGGGGAGGGCAGTCTATGGCTGCTTACCGGGCCGAACATGGCCGGCAAAAGCACCTTCCTCAGACAGAACGCCCTGATTGCGGTGCTGGCCCAGATGGGTTCCTTCGTGCCGGCGGAGCAGGCGAAGATCGGCGTCGTCGACCGCTTGTTTTCACGCGTCGGCGCTGCGGACGACCTGGCCAGGGGCCGTTCCACGTTCATGGTGGAAATGGTCGAAACGGCGGCGATCCTCAATCAGGCGGGACCCCGGGCGCTGGTCATCCTGGATGAAATCGGCCGCGGCACGGCGACCTTCGACGGGCTTTCCATCGCTTGGGCGGTGGTTGAGCATCTGCACGAAAAAAACCGCTGCCGGGCCCTGTTCGCCACCCATTACCACGAACTGACGGCGCTGGCGTCCCGCTTGGACGGGCTTAACTGCCACACCATGCGGGTCAAGGAATGGAAGGACGACGTGGTGTTCCTGCACGAAGTGGGGCCGGGGGCGGCGGACCGTTCCTACGGCATTCATGTCGGTGCCCTGGCCGGGCTGCCGAAAGGCGTTGTCCAGCGGGCCTCGGAAGTCCTGGAAACCCTGGAACAGGGCGAACAGTCGTCTGCCATGACGCGCCTGGCCGATGATTTGCCATTGTTTCATGCCATGCGGGATGTTCCGGGGGGTCGTGTCGGGCGTAAGGAGCCCTCAAGGGTAGAGCAAACGCTCGCCGGCCTTGATGCGGACGCCTTGACGCCGCGTGAAGCCCTGGAGGCTATTTATGCCCTGAAGGAGCAACTAGAAACGGAGGATTGAACCGGGTCCGGATTAAAAGATTCCGCGCCGCTATGTCTCTGTTCAGAATATTCCGCATATGCTTGCGGATGTGAACACGGATTTTAGGCGTTTCTTATAATACGATGCTAAATTTAAGATTAAATTATTTATTCTATTTTTCCAAAGAAACTATCGGTTTTTTTGGATATTGGTTAAAGTTTTTCCGTATTTTCATTAAGAAAACTATATTAATCCTAATTTTTACAGACTGGGTTTTATATTCCAACGCATCCGGATTGCTGGAAAAGAGGACGCCCCGAACTTTATTCGCAGGAACCGCCGGTTTTTGGAAGAGCTCATATTACGATATCGAAATAAACTTGTCATGACGGCTAATATTGGGCTTTCGCTTTAACGGTTCCGTGCTCGGGGCTATATATGAACTTGGAAAACCATGATCAGCATAGCGAAACCCCGCGATATTATTGATCGCAAGGCGCTGACCGCCGAGCTTGAAGAGCTTGTCGGCTGGTCCGGCTATACGCCGAAAACTCAAGGCCAAGTGCTGGAAATCTTTAAAAAAGCCCACAGCCGGGGCTGGGACGAGGTCCGCCGCCGTTTCGAGGAAGACGGCGCGACCAGCCGGACCGTGGTCCGCGCCAACTGCCATCTGGTCGATCAGCTAATCCGGACCATTCACGATTTCGCCTTTACCAGCGTTTATCCGCTCGCCAATCCGACCACGGGCGAGGTTTTGTCCATTGCCGCCACGGGCGGATACGGGCGCGGGGAACTGGCACCCTTTTCCGACGTCGACTTGATGTTTTTGCTGCCCTACAAGCTGACCGCCCACACCGAACAGGTGGTGGAATACATCCTCTATACGCTGTGGGATTTGGGCCTGAAGGTCGGCCATGCGACGCGCTCCATCGAGGAGGCGGTGCGCCTGTCGCGCGATGATATGACCATCCGCACCAGCCTTCTGGAGGCCCGCTGGTTGTGGGGGGACCGCGACATGTTCAATGAATTCCGCAAGCGCTTCCAGTCTGAATTCGGCGAGTCCACTGGTCTGGCCTTTGTCGAGGCCAAGCTGGCCGAACGCGATGCGCGCCATGACCGCATGGGCGATTCGCGCTATGTGCTGGAGCCCAACATCAAGGAAGGCAAGGGGGGGCTGCGCGATCTCCACACATTGTTCTGGATCGCCAAATACCTTTACGGCGTCGATACCATGAAGGACTTGAAGGAGCTTGGAGTCCTGACGGCCAAGGACGTGCGCCTGTTTACGCGCGCCGAGAAATTTCTTTGGACCGTGCGTTGCCATCTGCATTATCTGGCCGGGCGTCCGGAAGAACGCCTGACCTTCAATGTGCAACACGAGATCAGCGCCAGCATGGCCTATGCCGACCGGTCCGGTGTCCAGGGCGTGGAGCGGTTCATGAAGCACTACTTCCTGACCGCCAAGGACGTCGGTGATCTGACACGGATTTTGTGCGCGGTGCTGGAGGACCAGCAGAAAAAAAGACGCCAACGGTTCCGTTTGCCCGATTTCGGCTTCCGCAAACGTGAAATCGAAGGGTTTGTCCTCGATGGCGACCGCTTGACGGTTACCGACAAGGACGCCTTTAAAAAGGAACCGTTGAAACTGCTGAAGCTGTTCCACCTGGCCCAGCGCCTGAAGACGGACATTCACCCCCACGCGCTTCGCCTGGTGACGGAAAACCTGAAACGGATCAACGCAATCATGCAGCGCGACGAGGACGCCAACCGGTTGTTCCTCGACATGCTGTGCGGGGATGATCCGGAAATCACGTTGATGCGGCTCAATGAAGCCGGCGTTCTGGGACGCTTCCTGCCGGACTTCCGGCGCGTCGTGGCGCAAATGCAATACGACATGTACCACGTCTATACGGTGGACGAG
Organism: Alphaproteobacteria bacterium; assembly: GCA_014382345.1. Classification (GTDB taxonomy): domain Bacteria; phylum Pseudomonadota; class Alphaproteobacteria; order Rhodospirillales; family Casp-alpha2; genus Casp-alpha2. The sequence continues at coordinate 42,868 of JACNJX010000110.1, read as the reverse complement.
CATACGATCCGGGCCATCGGAATCCTGAAGGGCATTGAGACCGGGCGGCTGAAAGACGATCACCCGGCGTCGTATTCGGTCATCGGCGAGGTGCAGTCGCTCAGAGCCCTCTACCTGGCGGTGTTCCTGCATGATATCGCCAAGGGCCGGGGCGGCGATCATTCGGTGTTGGGCGCGGACGTCGCGGAACAATTGGGCCCCAGGCTCGGCCTGACAGACTGGGAAACGGAAACCGTGTCCTGGCTGGTGCGCCATCATTTGTTGATGAGCAACACGGCCTTCCGGCGGGATGTTTATGATCCCAAAACGGTGAGCGATTTCGTCGCCGAGGTTCAGTCGCCGGAACGCCTGCGCCTTTTGCTGATCCTGACGGTCGCCGATATCCGGGCGGTCGGCCCCAATGTCTGGAACAACTGGAAGGCGGGCCTGCTTCGGGAGCTGTATTACCGGGCCCAGGAAAACCTGGCCGGCGCTGTCCCGTCGGAACGCCGGGGCGAGCGGATGGAACAGGCCAAGGCGGAACTGGCCGCCCACCTCAAGGACTGGCCGCAAGAAGACCTGGAAGCGCACTTCTCCCGCGGCCATCACGATTACTGGCTGTCGTTCGATACCGATACACTCGCCTATCATGCCAACTTGATCAGGGAGGCTGAAGAAAGTGGGCGCAAGCTGACCATTTCCAGTCGTGTCGAGGAAGACCGGTCGGCGACGGAATTCGTCATTTACATAGCGGACCACCCCGGCCTGTTCGCAACCATGGCCGGCGCCCTTGCCTTGAGCGGCGCGTCGGTCGTCGATGCCAAAATCCTGACCCTGACCAACGGCATGGCGCTGGACATGTTCCGAATCCAGGACGCGGACGGAAATGCCTTCAGTTCAAAAGAACGCCTGGCGCGGCTCCATGACCGAATCGACCAGGCCCTGTCCGGGCGGCTCCAGTCCGCCCGCGAGCTGGCCGCCGCGCAGAAAGCGTCCCTTCAAAAACGCACAGGCGCCTTCAGGGTGCCGCCCCGCGTGCTGATCGATAACAAGGCGTCGAACCACCAGACGGTTATCGAGATCAACTGTCGGGACAGGCTCGGCCTGTTGCACGACGTGACGGAATTTCTGACCGCGTCGGGCCTGCAAATTTCCAGCGCCCATATTTCTACGTATGGAGAGCGCGTGGTGGACGTGTTTTATGTCCGCGACGTCTTCGGCCTGAAGGTGGACCAGGAAGAAAAACTGAATGCCTTGCGCATGGGGCTCCTGGAAACGGTGACGGAAGAAACGGAACAGGCCCCTCAGGACAAATCCGCCAAAGCAGAAGAAAAGGCCGGGCAAAAAACGGACAAAGCCGCGCCCGGCAACGCCGTAGGCGAAGTAACGCCTCTCTGATTTTAGCAAAAGGTCCTGAAAAGCCGCCTTTTCGCTGCCACAAAAAACCGCTATTCAGGCTGTGGGCCCGCCAGGGGAGCATGAGGGTGGCACCAGGGGGGCGCCAGGGAGGCAAGGCTTGAGACTTCTGCAATCCATCAGCACGGTCGGCGGGTTTACCCTGATTAGCCGGGTCCTGGGCTTTGTCCGCGATATTCTTATTGCCGCCGTACTGGGGGCGGCGGCCGGGGCCGACGTTTTTTTCGTCGCCTTCAAGCTGCCGAACCTGTTCCGCCGCCTGTTCGCCGAAGGGGCGTTTTCCATGGCTTTCGTGCCGATGTTTGCGGGCCGTGTGGAAGCGGAAGGATTGCGGTCCGCTAAAATCTTCGCCGAAGCGGCTTTCAGCGTATTGTTCTGGGTCTTGCTGGTTTTCGTTTTACTGATCCAGTTGGCCATGCCGCTGGTGATGCTTGGCTTCGCGCCGGGGTTTATCGGCAATCCGGACAAATTCGATCTGGCCGTGGAACTGACGCGGATTACGTTCCCTTACCTTTTGTTCATCTCACTGGTGTCCTTGATGGCAGGGGTCTTGAATTCGCTCGGCCGTTTCGCGGCGGCTGCGGCGACGCCCATATTGCTGAACCTGTGCCTGATCGGGGCCATTCTGGGCTTCGCGTCTTTTGCGCCGAGCGCAGCGCACGCGCTGGCTTGGGGCGTCGCGGGGGCAGGGGTGGTGCAATTCGTCTGGCTCTATGTGGTCTGCGGGCGGCAAGGGGTCTGGCTGAAATTACCCCGGCCCCGATTGAGCCCGGATGTCCGCGATCTGATGAAACGCATGGCCCCGGTCGCCGTTGGCGCCGGCATCTACCAGATCAACCTGGTCATCGATACGGTCATCGCTTCGCTGCTGCCGACGGGGTCTATTTCGTACCTGTTCTACGCCGACCGTGTTAACCAGTTGCCGCTGGGTGTACTGGGAGTCGCGGTTGGCACGGCGCTGTTGCCGCTGTTATCGCGCCAGGTCCGGGGCGGCGACACGGCGGGCGCGCTGCACAGTCAGAACCGGGCGCTGGAAATTTCCCTGCTGTTGACCCTGCCGGCGGCGGCGGCACTGATGGTGATCGCCGACCCGGTGATCCGGGTACTATTTGAACGCGGCGCGTTCGGGGCGGGGGAAACGGCGGCGACGGCGGCGGCGCTAGGCGTCTATGCGGCGGGGCTTCCGGCCTATGTGCTGGTCAAGGCGCTGGCACCCGGGTTCTTCGGGCGCGAGGACACGGCGACGCCGGTCAAGATTTCGGTGCTGTGCCTGTTCGTCAATCTGATTCTCAATCTGGCCCTGATGGGGCCTTATCTGCATGTCGGGATTGCCGCTGCGACGGTGGTGTCGAGCTGGCTCAATGCGGGTCTCATGGCCTATGTCCTGCATAAAAGGGGGTATCTGGTCATAGACAGCCGCCTGGCGGGGCGGGTGCCGCGCATGATCGGGGCGTCCGCGGGCATGGCGTTGGCGTTGTATTTCGCCTTGCCGGTGCTGCAGTCCGCACTGAACGGGCCGCTTAACGACCGGATTATGGCGTTGGCGGTTCTGGTCGGCGGCGGTATGGCCGTGTTCGGGGGGCTGGTTCTGGTTCTGGGCGCCGCGCGCTTGAGTGACCTTAAAGCGCTTTCCCGGAGCGGCGGTTCAGGCTGAGCCCGTCTTGACCCCGTTTTCTTGACCAGGGGCCTTCTTGACCCCATGGGCGCGAAGGGCCATAAAACCGTCGTCTTCCCGGGTGATGGCGATTTTTAAGGCAAGGGTTTCATGGAACGAATTTTTTCAGGCGTTCAGCCTACGGGCAATCTTCACCTCGGTAATTACTTGGGCGCGATCCGAAATTGGGTCCACCTGCAGGACGACTACGAATGCCTGTTTTGCGTCGTCGATCTGCACGCCGTGACCGTGTGGCAGGACCCCGAAACGCTTCGCGCCAATACCCGAAGCGTCGCCGCCGCCATGCTGGCCGCAGGCATCGATCCCAAACGGAACATCATCTTCAACCAGAGCCAGGTTTCCGGCCATGCGGAGCTGGCCTGGATCTTCAACTGCGTGGCGCGGTTGGGCTGGCTCAACCGGATGACCCAGTTCAAGGAAAAAGCGGGCAAGAACAAGGAAAACGCATCGGTCGGGCTATATGCGTACCCGAACCTGATGGCCGCCGATATCCTGCTCTATAAGGGCACGCACGTTCCCGTCGGCGAGGATCAGAAGCAGCACCTGGAGCTGGCGCGCGACATCGCCCAGAAGTTCAACAATGATTTCGGCGTCAATTTCTTTCCTATCGTCGAGCCGCTGATTTTCGGCGCCGCGGCCCGCGTTATGTCGCTCCGCGACGGGACCTCGAAAATGAGCAAGTCGGACCCGTCGGAACTGTCGCGCATCGATATGACCGACGACGAGGACGCCATCGCCAAAAAAATCCGCAAGGCCAAGACAGACCCCGACGAACTTCCCGATAGCCCGGATAATTTCGTCGGCCGTCCGGAGGCCGCCAACCTGATGGGGATCTACGCGGCGCTGGCGGATACGGACATCTCCGATGTTTGCCGGCAGTATGGCGGCAAGCAGTTTTCCGCCTTCAAGCAGGACCTGGCCGATCTGGCGATCGAAAAACTGGGTCCGATGCAAAAAGAGATGCGTCGCCTGATGGATGAGCCGTCTCATGTCGACGGGATTATCGCTGAAGGTGCGGAGCGCGCGCGCGCCATTGCCGCGCCGATTCTGGCGGAGGTCCATGACATCGTGGGCTTTCTTCGCGCCAAGAATGGCGGTTGACGGCCGAAAAGGTTTTTCAGGGGGGCTAAAAAGCCCGTCCTAAATATGCACCAAGGCTTGATTCCCTTCCCGTCGTGGCCCATGTATGGGACCAAGAGATAATTGTTTGGAAATGAGGGTACAGATGTTTATTCAAACCGAACGCACGCCCAACCCCGCGACTTTGAAATTTCTTCCCGGTGTTCCGGTGATGTCGTCCGGCACGGCGAACTTTGCCGACGCCACCGAGGCCGGGAAATCCCCCCTCGCGAGTGGACTTTTCGGTGTTGAAGGCCTTGTCGGAGTCTTTCTGGGTGCGGATTTCATTACCGTTACCAAAATGGACGATAAGGACTGGGATATCCTGAAGCCTCAGATTCTGGGCGTCATCATGGAACATTTCCAGTCGGGCAACGCGGTGATCGAAGAAGGCGCGGACGTTGCCGATAGCGCCGATCTCGATGGCATCGCCCAGCAGATCAAGGAACTCATCGACACCCGGGTGCGCCCGGCGGTGGCCCAGGACGGCGGCGATATCGTCTACAAGGGATTCGAGGACGGTGTGGTTTTCCTGCACATGCAAGGCGCCTGCGCCGGCTGTCCGTCGTCAACGGCGACGTTGAAAAACGGCATCGAAAATATGCTTCGCCATTATATCCCGGAAGTCACCGAGGTCCGCGCTATCAACTAAGCCCGTTGAATCAACGGCTTGCGGCATGGCCCTGCCGGCGCGCTTTTTGCGCCGTTCCGAAAGACATTCGCGTTCCCAAAAACGAGAATTTTTGCCTTGCTCAAAAGCTGGTCAAGGCGGGGGCGTGTGTGGTAGAAGTCTCTTCGACACTGCCGGCCAAACGGCTCCGCACTGTCTTGTCCCCGGGAGGGATTGGGCGGAAGACCAAAAATAATAAAAGATTGGTTTGTGCAAATTGAGGGGTTGAAGCGGAAGGGCAGTGTCCCTCCGTCAAAAACGATTGATGAAGCTACGTTTTGAAAACGGCGCGCTTGTTATGGTTGCGTGCCTCGTATCCGGTCTCATTGCAGCCGTGGTCCTGAATCCCCTGGACAGGGATACAGTCTCGCCGCGTGCGTCCTTGCGTCTGGCCGTTTCCCAGCCCGTGCCTGCGCCGGTGTCCCCGGTGTTCTCCAGCCCGCTGCTGGACGGCCCGATGATCGGCGTGGAAATTGTCGATGGAAACCCGGTCTCTTCCCTGTCTTACGGGAAAGACGACACCAGCCTGCAAGTGGTCGGCAAAATGGCCGGGATCGACACCTTGACCGGCGTCTTTTCCATCAACGCCATTGAACGCTATCACCGCCTGCTCCGCATGAAGACGTCTGTCGCACTGTCGAATACGTTCAAGCAGTTGGGCTATGACCTCGACCGGGTGGGTTCCGGCAAAGCCGACGTGCCTCGGCTTTTCCTCGCCAGCCTTCCCGGCGACATCCGAAAAATTCCCGAGACCCACACACGCAAGGCCTTGTTTTTCAAAACCGTTCTGCCGCTGATGTTGCAGGCTAACGAGGAAATTCTGCGCGACCGCCGGCGTTTGTGGAATATCCATTTCCAGACCAGCCTGGGCCAGAAACCGGTTGCCGTCGACCGGCTGTGGCTGACGGTCATAACGGAACGCTACGGCCTTAAATCCGCGTCCATCGAAACGCTTCTCAAGCGGGTCGATATCATTCCGCCTTCCCTGGCCCTGGCGCAAGCGGCGGAAGAAAGCGGCTGGGGCACATCGCGCTTCGTGCGGGAAGGCAACGCAATATTCGGGCAATGGACGTTTTCGGAAACCCGCGGTCTGGTGCCGGCGAATCGCGACGCGGACAAACAACACCGCGTCCGCGCCTTTTCCAGCCTGCTCGATTCGGTGCGCGCCTATGCCCACAACCTCAACACCCATAGGGCCTACCGGAAGCTGCGCCGCCTGCGCCACAGCCTCAGGCTCAAGGGCGCGCCGGTGGAGGGCATGTTGCTGGTGGACGACATCAAAAGCTATTCCCAGCGCGGAGAAAAGTATGTTCAGACCATTCGTGGCCTGATCGTCAGCAACAACCTGCATAGGCTGGACGATGCCCGCCTGTACAACGGAACGCCGAAACCGCGCCCCTTGATTTGACGGGCGGGATTATAGCTCTTTCCATAGAAGCCTATTGCGGGCGGTAGAACTGCCGTCCGAACCAGTGCCAGCGCCCGTCCGGTCCCGGCAGGGTGCAATTCACCCGTGTGCGGCCCGTGGGGAAGGGCTCGTCTGTGCGAATCTCAAAGCGCCGTTCCCCCAACCGTTCCAGCCGCGCCCGTCCGGCGTGCGACGTGAAGCAGGCAAGCCGGTCCAGACCCTTGAGGCCGCGGGTCAGGGTAAAGCCCATGGCCGGAGGATTATGCGCCCCGATCAGGGGGTCGGCCGGGGTAAGGTCGGCGGCGGGAAGCGCCACGGCGTTGACCGACAATTTGAACCGCGACATCCCGGCATAATTTTCATTCATGGCGAACCTGGGCAGGTCGAACCTGTCGGCGGCGGCGTCAAACCCGCCGGAATGCTGGCCGAAGGCGGCGATGAAACCGGCGTCCTTGACCATGGCCTGTACGCTTAAGCTGCTTTCCCCATAGGGATAGGCGAAAATCTCAGGTGTCAGGCCGAGTCTCTCGCGGTAGCTTTTTAACGAACGGTCAAGCTCGCCCAAGTTTTTTTCACGGGAAACCTTCGGCATATGCAGATGCGAGCCCGTATGCGCCCCGATGGTAACGCCGGCATCGGCCATTTCCTTGATTTGATCCCAGCTCATAAAGCCGGGTGTTTTTTGGTCCACCGGGTCGGTGGCGACAAAAACCGTAAACGGGAACCCGGCCTTTTTCAGGCGCGGCCAGGCCTCGGTGTAAACGGACAGATAGGCATCATCGATGCTGATCCCGACGGTTCTGTCCGCAAGGCGGGTTTTATTTTTCAGCGCCTTGATGATGGCCGGCAGGGGCAGGACCGTATAGCTGCCCGATTTCAGCTCCTTGAGGTGGGCTTCGAACTGTTCGATGGTAACGTTGGTCGTTGGATACCGGGCTTCACCGAACCGGTGATACATGATGACGACGGCGCTGGAACCGGCAGCCGATTCCGTGGCGGGGGCGCCGCCAGGATAGGACAAGAGAACAAGTCCGGCCAAAAGGGTGACCAAAGGGGCCGTAAAGGGACGGCGCATCCATCGTGAAAAAAGCATATAATCTCCGTAATTGCCGGGCATCCTATAATCCGTGAATGCCCTTTTTTCACGCTTCCATGGGCAAGCACAAGTATCATACTTATATATCCGTATACATCCGCAAGCCCACCATGTCCGTAACGGCGGACACAACTAAACCCGATAAGGAGACCCCCGTGACCGGCGCCATCAATCAGGACTCACTCGACCAGCTTTTCAATACCGCCCGCACCCATAATGGCTGGCTCGACAAACCGGTGGACCCGGATCTGCTCCGGGCGGTCTGGGATCTTACCAAAATGGGCCCGACCAGCGCCAATTGCAGCCCCGCACGCATCGTGTTCGTGGTTTCGGACGGCGCCAAGGCGCGCCTGAGGCCCTTCCTCATAGACGGCAACGTGGACAAAACCATGGCTGCACCGGTCACCGCGATTATCGGTTCGGATCAAAAATTCCACGACCGCCTGGGGGAGCTGTTTCCCCACACCGATGCGCGGTCCTGGTTCGCCGGTGATGAGGCCCTGATTACCGGCACCGCCTTTCGCAACTCGACCCTTCAGGGCGCGTATTTCATGCTGGCGGCCCGCGCCATGGGGCTCGACTGCGGGCCTATGTCCGGGTTCGATAACGACGCCGTGGACGCCGCCTTTTTCCCGGATACGGACATCAAATCAAACTTCCTCTGCAATATCGGATACGGCAGCGGTGAAGACATGTTCCCGCGCTCCCCCCGCCTGAGCTTCGACGACGCCTGTTCGGTGGTATAAAGACGCTATGAAAATCCTGGCTTTTGATACATCGACGTCCGCGTGTTCGTGTGTCCTGTGGCGGGACGGAACCATCGCCGGGTACCGCTCCGAGGCGATGGCGCGGGGCCATTCGGAACACCTCATGGGCATGGTGCGGGATGTCCTGGCGGAGGCCGGGGCAGGGTTTTCGGACCTGGACCTGCTGGCCCGTTACCAACGGGACGGGGGGGTTTACCGGCATGCGCCTGGGCCTGGCGGCTGCGCGCGTCAGGGCGTTTTCCGCAGGCCTTCCGTGCGTGGGCATTCCCACACTTGAGGCCGTCGCCGCCGGGGTGCCGGAAGGCGAACGGGGCGGCGCACGGATACTGGCGGTGATCGACTCCAGGCGGGGCGATCTATTTGCCCAGGTATTCTCCGGTGGAGCCGGGGCCGGGATTGGGGCCGGGGCGGGCGGGCCGAAACCCCTGGGTGCGCCGGAAGCCGTTTCGCCGGAAAATTTGGCCGATTTTATTGTGGGTGGAGAAGAGGCTTCAAACAGCCCCCCGGGTCCCCTTCTGGATCGCCCCGCGCAACGTGTCGTCGTCGCCGGCGATGCCACCGAACACGCCTTGGCGGCTTTACGCCATGCCGGTGTCGAGGCTGTTTCCGGCAGCGGTCCGGCAGCGCCGGACGCAGGCATTGTCGCCGCCTTGGCGGCGGCCCGGTGGTCAGGTGAGCAAGCCTTGGAAACGCTCCGGCCCGTCTATCTCCGTCCACCCGACGCAAACGTGCCTAAGGATGGCGGCCGCCTCAGGCCTGGATGAATCGGGAAAAGGGCTTCAGGTCTTTTTGAGTATCAGGCGATGGACGCCGTCGGCGGGCTGGTCCGGGTCTTCCAATTTCAGGCTGAGGATATCGTGCCCGTAGTCCCGGACCGACCGGGGCACGTTTGTCAGCGGTTCCTTGCCCTTCAGCCTTACTTCCGCGACCTGGCCCGGCTGCATACTTTCGATCAGGAGTTTGGTGCGGACGAACGTCATCGGGCAGATGTCTCCGGTAATATCGAGAAACACGTCTATTGATTGCCCGTCTGGTGTCTTAGTGGATGTATTCATAGTCATTATTTGCCGTATTTACTTGCCCGTACCCTAATGGCTCCCTAAATTGGGCGCCTTCTTGAAATATTCTTTTTTTTAAACCCTGCCATAGCAAGTAGTGTATATGGTAAGCGCAGGCAGAAGTTCAAAGTCCCCCGGCCGCCGGACGGCCTCTCGAAAAAGCTTTTGCAGAGGTTTCGGACCATGGTGACGAGGGCAGTGAGGATTATGGTACATGACTGATAAACCCGATGTAAGCGAGTTACTGGAGTTAACGACGGAAATCGTCTCGGCGCACGCGGGGAACAATACCGTTGCTCCAGGTGATCTGGCGCAATTGATCCAGGATGTCTACAAAACACTGGCCGATGTCGGCTCCCAGCCGGAGACTCCGGAAAGGCCGCGTCCCGCTGTGGCGATTAAGAAATCCGTTTTCCCCGATTACATTATCTGTCTGGAAGACGGCAAGAAGCTCAAAATGCTTAAGCGGCACCTGAAAACGGCCTATGATCTTTCCCCCGATGACTATCGTAAGCGCTGGGGGCTTCCGGCGGATTACCCGATGGTGGCGCCGAATTACGCCAAGCACCGGAGCGCCCTGGCGAAAAAGATCGGTCTTGGAACCAAGCCCCGGAAAAAGCGTCGTTAACCCTATGATCACCCGGATCGGTCCGGGGAGGAAAAATGCCGGAAACCACGCCGGAAAATAAAATCGAACGCCTGTGTATCGAACGAGGCATGAAAATGACCGGACAGAGGCGGATCATTGCCCGCGTGCTGTCGGATGCCGACGATCACCCCGATGTGGAAGAAGTTCACCAGCGGGCCAATGCGCAGGACTCGCGCATTTCCATCGCCACCGTTTACCGGACCGTCCGGTTGTTTGAAGACGCCAACATCGTCAGCCGGCATGAATTCGGCGATGGGCGCGCGCGGTACGAAGAGACATCGGAAGAGCACCACGACCACCTGATTAACGTCAAATCCGGCGAGATTATCGAATTCCAGAATCAGGATATTGAAGCCCTGCAGGTAAAGATCGCCAAGGAATTAGGTATGCAGCTCGTTGGCCACCGGCTGGAGCTTTACGGTGTTCCGATAAAGCCCGGGAAAAAATAAACCTTAACAGACTGAACCCCAGACCCCCGCTTTGACAAAAAAACTTCATATCAAAACCTACGGCTGTCAGATGAACGTCTATGACTCGGAACGCATGGCCGATGTTCTGGCGCCGCTGGGGTATGGGCTGGTGGAAACGCCGGACCAGGCCGACATGGTCATTCTCAACACCTGCCATATCCGCGAAAAGGCGGCGGAAAAGGTGTATTCGGAACTGGGTCGTCTGAGGCTTTTGAAAACCGCGCGCGAGGATGCCGCCGGGCAGATGATCCTGGCCGTCGCCGGCTGCGTTGCCCAGGCCGAGGGGGAAGAAATTCTCAGCCGCGCGCCTTACGTGGACATTGTCTTCGGGCCGCAGGCCTATCACCGCCTGCCGGAAATGGTCGCCCGCGCCAGCCGCGCCGGCAAAGCGGGCGGAAAAGGCGGTGCGGTGCTGGACACCGAATTTCCCGCCGAGCCGAAGTTCGATCACCTTCCGGCGGAAAAGGCGAACACGGAGAACGCCGAACGGACCGCGTTCCTGACCGTACAGGAAGGCTGCGACAAGTTCTGCGCCTTTTGCGTCGTCCCCTATACCCGGGGCGCGGAATATTCCAGGCCAGCCGCCGATGTTCTGGCAGAGGCCTCCCGGCTGGCGGGGGTCGGCGTGTGCGAACTCACCCTGCTGGGCCAGAACGTCAACAATTACCACGGTGCCGGAAATGACCCCCGCACCCCGGAAGCCGTCTGGGGGCTGGGCCGGCTGATTGCCGAAGTCGCTGCCATCGACGGCATCGAACGGGTTCGCTACACAACGTCCTATCCCGCAGAGGTAGATGACGAGCTGATCGCTGCCCACCGGAACATGCCCGAACTGATGCCCTATCTGCATCTGCCGGTGCAATCGGGCTCCGACGCCGTCCTCAAGGCCATGAACCGCCGTCACGATGCCGATTTCTATCGCCGCCTTGTCGAGCGTCTGCGCCAGGCCAGGCCCGACCTCGGCCTGTCGTCGGATTTCATCGTCGGCTTTCCGGGGGAAACGGACGCCGATTTCGCAGCCACCCTGAAGCTGATCGAAGACATCGGCTACGTGCAGGCTTATTCCTTCAAATACAGTCCCCGGCCGGGGACGCCGGCTGCGATGCTGGCGGGCCAGGTCGACGAAGACGTTAAGGCCGAACGTCTGGCCGCCCTGCAGGATTTGCTCAACGCCCAGCAATTGGCTTTCAACCGATCCTGCGTCGGGCGGACCATGGAGGTGTTGCTGGAACGCCCGGGCCGCGACCCCGGCCAGCTTGTCGGGCGCAGCCCCTATATGCAGGCGGTGCATGTTGAGGATCCGGCCCTGGCCATCGGGACCATCGCCCGGCTCCGGGTCACGGCGGGACACGCCAACAGCCTGACCGGCGTTATGACCGGCGCCGAAAGGATGCCGGCATGACGATGCAGATGACCTTCGACGACAATACGCTGGCGCTGCAGTTGTTCGGCTCGCACCACCGCAACCTGGCCCGCATCGAACAGAAACTGGACGTGACCATCAATGCGCGGGGCAACGAAGTCACCATTTCCGGCGACGACGACGCGGTGGACGTCACGGGCCGCGTGCTGACGGGGCTGTATGGCCGGCTGGAGCAGGGCAAGGAGGTCGGCGACGAGGATGTCGAGGCGGTGTTGCGTATGGCGACCGCGCCGAATGGCGATATCGGCGATGCGGACCTGACCATTAAGACCCACAAGCGCCATATTTCACCCAGGACACCAGTGCAGGCCGACTACCTTCGGGCGATCGACGACCACGAACTGGTGTTCGGTGAAGGGCCGGCGGGCACCGGCAAGACCTATCTCGCCGTGGCCAAGGCGGCGGAACGGCTGATCAACGGTTCCGTCGACCGGATTATTCTGTCCCGGCCCGCGGTCGAGGCCGGGGAGCAACTGGGTTTTCTGCCCGGCGACATGCGCGACAAGGTGGACCCCTACCTCAGGCCGCTTTATGACGCGCTGCACGACATGATGCCGGCGAGCCAGGTCGCCAAACGCATGGAGCGGGGCGATATAGAAGTCGCGCCGCTGGCCTTCATGCGGGGCCGCACGCTGTCCAATGCCTGCGTCATTCTGGACGAGGGCCAGAACACCACCGCCGTGCAGATGAAGATGTTCCTGACCCGGCTGGGGGAAAATTCTTCCATGGTCATTACCGGCGATCTGAGCCAGGTGGACCTGCCCCACGGCGTGCGTTCGGGGTTGCGCGATGCCATGGAGACGCTGTCCGGGGTCAAGGGGGTTTCCTTCATCACCTTTACCAGCGCCGACGTGGTGCGCCACCCGCTGGTGAGCCGCATCGTGCGCGCGTATGGCGAAGTCGAAAGCCGCCGCAAGGCCGGTGCTAAATACGGCGCGCAATATGATAATTCCAATGGCGGGAACGGCGGGAATGGCGGGAACGGCGGGAATGGTGGGAACGGCGGGAATGGTGGGAACGGCGGGGCCGAAGATGAAGGCTGAGCCTGACCCGGTTCCGGACGACGGTGCCCTTGAAATTGATGTCAGCGTCCAGTGCCCCCTGTGGGATGACGCCTTGCCCGAGGCGGCGGCTCTGGCGCAAACCGCCTTTCGGGCCGCTTTCCAGGCGGTAGGTCCGGTCGGCGAACCACAGGCGGCGGAAGCCAGCATTGTCCTGGCCGACGATGCGTTCGTGCAAAACCTCAACCGCGAATACCGCGACCGCGATACGCCGACCAATGTTTTGTCGTTTCCAGCCTCCGGTCCGGAAAGCGGCCCGGAAACCGGTAAAGAAATGCCGCCGGGCATGCCGGTACTGTTGGGCGATATCGTCGTCGCCTTTGAGACCACGGCGGCGGAAGCCTCCCAGCAGGGCAAGGGCTTAAGCGATCATTTATGTCATCTGGTCGTCCATGGTATGCTTCACCTGTTGGGTTATGACCATCAGACGTCGACGGAAGCGGACACCATGGAAGCGCTGGAAATTGAAATTCTGGAAGGTCTTCGCATACCCAATCCCTATGGGGAGGCGGATGCGGCCCGGATCGAGGACGGTTCCAACCCATGAAGGATGATCCATCCACCAACGGCTCACCCTTGAATGGCTCCCCGCAAAATGGCTCAGGCAGCGGACTTTTTGGTTGGTGGCGGGACTTTTGGCGATCACGCAATGGCGAGGATTCAGCCCGTGACGTTCTCGATGAACTGATCGAGGAACGCGAGGACGCGGAAGTTCCCATTGACGAAGACGAGCGCGTCCTGCTGGCCAATATCCTGGAACTGCGCAGTCGCACCATTCGCGATGTCATGGTGCCCAGGGCCGACATTACCGCCATCGGTCTCGATGCCTCGCTATCCGAATTGATCACCATTTTGACCAAGGACAACCATTCCCGCCTGCCGGTGTACGGGGAAAATCTCGACGATGCCGAGGGCATGGTGCACATCAAGGACGTGTTGCCGTGGCGTGGCCGCGACGCTGACTTTTCGCTGAAAAACATCCAACGGCGAATTCTCTTCGTATCGCCCTCCATGCAGGTTCTCGAACTGCTGCTGGAAATGCGGGCCACACGGTGTCATATGGCGCTGGTGGTCGATGAATTCGGCGGCGTCGACGGACTGGTCACCATCGAAGATCTGGTCGAGGAAATCGTCGGCGAAATCGAGGACGAACACGACCTGGACAACGAGCCGCAACTGGCCCGCAATCCCGATGGCAGCTTCACCGCTGATGCCCGCGTCACCATCGATATGCTGGAAGACATGCTCGACTGTGACCTGTCCGAAACCGAAGGCGAAGACATCGACACTCTGGGCGGACTGGTCTTTTCCCTCGCCGGGCGGGTGCCGATCCGCGGCGAATTGATCCGCCACGACTCCGGCGTCGAATTCGAAGTCCTCGACGCCGACCCGCGCCGCATTAAATGCCTGCGCGTCCTTGGCGCCTCAATGTCATTGGCCCCTGAAGCCGACACGGATGCAAACAAGGCCAAGGATGCAAACAAAGAATGACAGCGGGGCGGGGCGCATGGCCGCCCTGAAAGCCCGCCTGTCGGGCCTGTTCGGGTGGCGGCGCTGGGCGGTGTTGGGTGCGTTCGGCGTCCTGGCGGCGCTGGCGTTGCCGCCTTTTTATCTGCTGGTGCTGCTGATTCCGGCCTTTAGCGGCCTGCTCTGGGCCATAGAGTCCAGCCCCGGTCCCGTACGCGCGTTCGCCGACGGCTGGTGGTTCGGGTTCGGACTGTCGGCGGCGGGGCTGTACTGGATCGGATTATCCTTTTTCGTCGATGCCGCCCAATACGGATGGATGGCGCCGTTCGCGATCGGCGGCATGGCCGCGGGCCTGGCCTTGTTCCCGGCTCTGGCTGCGGTCCTGAGCCATTGGGTCTTTGGCAGCCGGCGGCGGACGCCTCTATTAAGTCCTGCGGGGCGTGTTCTTGTGTTTTCCGCCCTGTGGACGGCGACGGAATGGCTGCGCGGATGGGTGCTGACCGGATTTCCCTGGAATTTGACCGGAAGCGTGTGGACGGTGTCGGACGCCATGATGCAAATGGCTGCCGTGACCGGCGTTTACGGACTTAGCCTGCTGGCCGTGGCTGCGGCGGCCATGCCTGCTGTGTTGGCGGAAGGGCCGGAATCCCCGGAAAGGTTGCGGAGTTGGCGCGCCATTGCGTTGACGGCCCTCGCCGTGGCGGCGATCGGGATTGCCGGGGCCGGGCGGCTGTCACAGGCATCGAACGAAACCGTGCCGGATGTACGCCTGCGCCTGGTGCAGCCGAATATCCCGCAGGACCAGAAATGGAAACCGGAACTGCGCCGGCGACATGTCCTCAAGCAATTGGCGATGAGCCGCAGGCCGCCGGAACAGGGCCAGGGGGGACAGGGGAGGGCGCCGACGCATGTGATCTGGGCCGAAACGGCGGTGCCCTATGTCATCGGCCGGACTCCGGGACTGGCGAAAACGCTTGGCCTTGCCGCGCCGCCGGGAGGCCTGCTCATCACCGGCGCGCCGCGCGCCACGCCGCCCGGTACAAAGCCGTCCCGGCTGTGGAACAGCCTGCTGGCGTTCGACGGGCAGGGCCGGGTTGCCGGCACCTATGACAAATTCCACTTGGTACCGTTCGGGGAGTACGTTCCCCTGCGCGGCCTTTTACCGATCAACAAATTGACCGCCGGGCGCCAGGATTTCTCACCCGGTCCGGGCCTCGTCACCCTGGCGTTAAAAGGCCTGCCGCCGGTGTCGCCGTTGATTTGTTATGAGGTGATTTTTCCAGGCCAGGTGGCGGCCACAAATCGTCCGGCGTGGCTTTTGAATCTAACCAACGATGGCTGGTTCGGCCGGTCTTCAGGGCCGTATCAGCATTTCGCCGCGGCCCGGTTGCGTGCCGTCGAGGAAGGCCTGGCGCTGGTGCGCGTCGCCAATACCGGCATTTCGGCGGTTGTCGATGGGTATGGCCGCACCATAGAAAGCCTTGGTCTCGGCCGGGAAGGGGTTGTCGACAGCGGGTTGCCGGCGGCCCTTAGGGGCCGAACCCCGTTTTCCCGCCTCGGCGGCTGGATGACGGGTTTTCTCCTGATGTTGGTTTTTGGGGCCGGTCTGATGACACGCAAAACTGTACAAAATTCGGGGTAATTGTCATACAATCGAATTGCTTGCTACCTTAATTCAAGGCGTACGAAAATTATAGGGAGGGCCGGAAAGGCAAAAAAATATCACTCTTTTTACTTGCATACAGATGTATGCGTCGGCATATTGCTGGCAAAGCTGTGACGCTCTCTATGATTTAAAATGCTCTTGAAGGAGGGTGATTTTCAGCGGCGCTAAAAAACCCACATAATCAATCCAGAAAATCAACGCAATAGAATTCACCGGAACGAACAATGAAAAAACCAGCTACTCCGCAATCAACAAAAACTCGCGCCCGCCGTAAAAGCAAACGCCGCTTGCCGCCAGGCGTTCCTAATCCCGTTGACATCCATGTCGGCAGCCGGGTCCGCCTTCGCCGCACCCTGCTCGGCTTCAGCCAGGAAAAGCTGGGCGATGCCGTGGGCCTGACCTTTCAGCAGATCCAGAAATATGAACGCGGCGCAAACCGGATCGGGGCCTCTCGCCTGTTCCAGCTCAGCAACATTCTCGATGTTCCGATCACGTATTTTTTCGAGGAGATGCCGCGCGGATTGAAAACGGCGGAAGACCAGGTCGTCCGGGGCCTTGAGGAAGTGGTCCAGAAGACGATTGAAATCGATCCTCTGGCGCGGCGCGAAACCTTGGAACTGGTGCGGGCGTATTACAAGATTACCGACCCAAAGGTCCGCAAAAGGATGTTTGAGCTGACCAAGTCGCTGGCTCAAAACAACTAAAGCGCAAGCCCGTAACGCTGTTTCCATGGCGCCCGGTTGAAGAAGCAAAATTCGCCTCAGTAAGGCCTTAGGAAAGCCCTTGACGATGGCCGGATTCCTTGCGACAAGTTCGGCCTTCGCCGTACCTTGGGGTGTGGCGCGTGGAAGGATTTGGACTACTTGACCACCACGATAAAAATGGCGCTAAGTGGGCAAAGACGTTTTCGGTATCGCATATTGGCGGTGCCGCAATAGCCCTCGGTCCAATTGGACGAAACTTGAGATTAGAGGGACATTGTTATGAGTCTGAAAAACTACCTGTTCACCAGCGAATCCGTTTCCGAGGGCCACCCGGACAAAATCAGCGACCGCATCTCCGACGCCATCGTCGACAGATATTTAACCGCCGACCCGTTGTCGCGGGTAGCCGTGGAAACGCTCTGCACCACCAACCGCATCGTTCTCGCCGGAGAAGTGCGCGGCCCCGAGTCCATTACCAAGGATATGCTGGAAGAGAGCGCCCGGGCCGCGGTCAAGGAAATCGGTTATGAGCAGGACGGGTTTCATTGGCAATCCGCAACCGTCGACGTCCACGTGCATTCCCAGTCCGTCGACATTGCCCAGGGCGTCGATGCGGACGGCAACAAGGACGAAGGCGCCGGCGACCAAGGTTTGATGTTCGGATACGCCTGCCGCGAGACGGACGTCCTGATGCCGGCGGCCATTCATTATTCGCACGCCATCCTGTGGTCGCTCGCCGAAGCCCGCCATTCCGGCGCCGAGCCGGGTCTCGGCCCCGATTCAAAAAGCCAGGTGACGCTGCAATACGAAGACGGCATGCCCGTCCGCGCCACCTCGGTCGTCGTTTCGACCCAGCACACCGAAGACCTGGACCAGGACGCAGTGCGCGAAATCGTCCGCCCGCACGTCACCGGCGTCCTGCCCGAGGGCTGGATGTGCGACGAAGCGGAATTCTACGTCAACCCGACGGGGCGCTTTGTCGTCGGCGGTCCGGATGGCGATTGCGGCCTGACCGGGCGCAAGATCATCGTCGATACTTACGGCGGTGCGGCGCCCCATGGCGGCGGCGCGTTTTCCGGCAAAGACCCGACGAAGGTGGACAGGTCTGCGGCCTATGCGGCGCGGTATGTGGCGAAAAACGTCGTTGCCGCCGGTCTGGCGGACCGCTGCACCCTACAAGTGTCCTATGCCATCGGCGTGTCCAAGCCGCTGTCGGTCTATATCGACACCCATGGCACCGGACAGGTTGACGAAGAACGCCTGTCGGCGACGCTTCAGGACATGGTGAATCTCTCGCCCCGCGGCATTCGGGAGCACCTGCACCTCAGCCGTCCCATTTACGCCCGCACGGCGGCCTACGGACACTTCGGACGGGCGCCGGACGACGATGGCGGCTTTTCCTGGGAACGCACCGATCTGGTCGATGATCTGAAGTCGGCCTTCGGGGCCAGTTGAGCGCGGCAAAAAACAAGACGGAAAAAAATCGGGGCGTATCGGGCCGCGATGGGCCGCAATGGTACGGTCGCCGCCGTGGCCACAAGCTCAGACCAAACCGCCAGGCGTTGATCGATACCCTGTTGCCGGAGCTCAGGGTCGAACTTCCGGAGACCGGGAAGCTGGACCTCAGGTCTCTATTTCCAGAACCGGTGCGCGACGTCTGGCTGGAAGTGGGTTTTGGCGGCGGCGAACATCTGGCGGCGCAGGCCCTGGCATATCCCGAAATCGGTTTTATCGGGTGCGAGCCGTTTATCAACGGGACCGCAAATCTGCTGAGCCTGATTGACCGCGATGGCCTGACAAACGTCCGCCTCTTCGACGATGACGCCCGCAAGCTGTTTCCGGTCCTGCCGGATGCGTCTCTGGGCCGGCTGTATGCGCTATATACGGACCCTTGGCCGAAAACACGCCATCACCGGCGGCGCTTTATTTGCGGGGAAACGGTGGATGTCCTGGTCAGGCTTTTGAAGGACGGCGCCGAATTGCGCCTGGCGCACGATCATATGGGCTATGTGGGCTGGATGCTGGAGCACCTGACCCGGTGTGAAGACCTGCAATGGCGGGCGCGCTCCAAGCAGGATTGGACGGCGCCGCCGACGGATTGGGTCGAAACGCGCTATGAAAAAAAGGCCAAAGAAAAGGGGCTAAAGCCGGCCTATTTGTGTTTTGTCCGCGGTTCCCGCAATGGGAACGAATAGACGCGTTTGGCCGGACCCCGGCAATCGTTCGAAAACCATTGAATTTCCAGTGCCGCGGGTATATATACCCCCTACGTTCTGAAACGAACGCACTCGTTTAATCCGAAAATTTTTATGGGTTGATTGGGTGGGCCGGTGGCCCGCCTTTTTTGTTTTTTTGATGAGCCGCCCTTCGGGGTGGGACGAAAGCGACAAAAAATCGTGGAACTGGCAAGACGCATTCATGAACTGATCGAACCGACAATCGAAGATTTGGGCTACGACCTCGTCCGCGTCCAGATCATGGGCAAGGACGCACCGATTTTGCAGATCATGATGGAACACCAGGAAGGGCCGGACGGGTTCAAGGAAATTACGGTAGAGGACTGCGCCACCGTCAGCCGCGCGGTCTCTGCGCTGCTGGAAGTGGACGATCCGATCCAGGGAGCCTATACGCTGGAGGTTTCCTCGCCGGGACTGGACCGTCCGCTGGTCCGTCTCAGGGACTTCGAGCGTTTCCAGGGACTGGAGGCGAAAATCGAAATCAACCGGCCGCTGGATGGCCAGCGCCGCTTCAAGGGGCGGCTTTTGGGTGTCGAAGGCGACACTGTAAAAATTCTCGTGGACGGGAATGAGGTGGAATTGCCTCATCCGGATATTCACAAGGCGAAATTGCTCATGACCGACGAACTGATCGCGGTATCAGAGGAGAAGTAAGGAATTATGGCTGAATTTATGGAAATGGGCGCGGCTCAGACACGTCCCGAATTGATCGAAGTGGCGGAAGCCGTCGCTCGCGACAAAGGCATCGACCGGGAAGAGGTTCTGGAAGCCATGGAGCAGGCGATTCAGAAAGCCGGCCGCTCCAAATACGGCCACGAACACGATATCCGCGCCTCCATCAACCGGGGCACGGGGGAAATCGCCCTGGTCCGCTATATGGAAGTCGTGGAAAGCCCGGAAGAGGTGGAAAATGAAGCCACGCAGATTGACCTGGCGGAGGCCAAAAAAATCATGTCCGACGCCGAAGCCGGGGATTTCATGGTGACCGGTCTTCCGCCCATTGATTTCGGCCGTATCGCCGCTCAGACCGCCAAGCAGGTAATCGTGCAACGGGTCCGGGAAGCAGAGCGTGGCCGCCAGTTCTTGGAATACAAGGACCGCATCGGCGAAGTCGTCAACGGCCTGGTCAAGCGGGTCGAATACGGCAATGTCATCGTCGACCTTAATCGCGCCGAAGCCATGTTGCGCCGCGATGAATCCATTCCGCGCGAACACCTCAACACCGGCGACCGCGTGCGCGCGTATGTCGTCGACGTGCGCGAAGAAGCCCGTGGACCGCAGATTTTTCTGTCGCGCACCCACCCCCAGTTCATGGCCAAGCTGTTTTCCCAGGAAGTGCCGGAAATCTATGACGGCATCATCGAAATCAAGTCGGTGGCCCGGGACCCCGGTTCGCGCGCCAAGATCGCGGTGTTGTCCAACGATTCCAGCATCGATCCGGTCGGGCCCTGCATTGGCATGCGCGGCTCGCGCGTGCAGGCCGTCGTCGGCGAACTGCAAGGCGAAAAAATCGACATTATCCAATGGTCGCCCGATACGGCGTCCTTCATCGTCAACGCCCTGGCCCCGGCAGAAGTCGCCAAAGTGGTTCTGGACGAGGACGCCAAGCGTATCGAAGTCGTGGTTCCGGACGAACAGCTGTCCCTGGCCATCGGTCGGCGCGGCCAGAACGTGCGTCTGGCCTCTCAGTTGTCCGGCTGGGATATCGATATCCTGACCGAGGCCGAAGAATCCGAGCGGCGCAACGAGGAATTCAAGGGCCGCTCGCAGATGTTTGTCGATGCCCTGGACGTGGATGACGTGATCGCCCACCTGCTGGTGACGGAAGGCTTCTCTTCAGTCGAGGAAGTGGCGTTCGTGCCGGTTGAAGACATGGTCGGCATCGAAGGGTTCGACGAAGAAATTTCCGAGGAACTGCGTCAACGGGCGCGGGCTTACCTGGAAACCAAGGACGAAAACCTTTTAAAACGCCGCAAGGAACTAAAAGTCAGTGACGATCTGGCTGAAGTTGAGGGCGTGACGCCCGAGCTGCTGGTTGCGCTGGGCGAAAACGACGTCAAAACCCGCGACGACCTGGCGGATCTGGCGACCGACGAATTGATCGAATTCGCCCCCGCCGGCACCATGAAGGAAGCCGAGGCCAACGCCATCATCATGGCCGCCCGCGCACACTGGTTTGTGGAAGAGGACGAAGCTGCCGCCGCTGCCGCTGCCGCTGCCGTTGCCGCTGAGGAAGAGGCCGGCGATTCGGAAGCAGACGGGACCGGGGATGCTGGCGGGGAGGGTGAAAAATAAGCAGCCAGGTCAACACAACCCGCGCCAAGAGCCGGAACGCCAAGCTGAAGAAAAAGCCGCGGAAGCGTTCCCGGAAAAGTACTGGAGCGGCTCCGGCGCATAGAAAATGCATCCTGACCGGCGCACAAATGCGGAAAGACCGGTTGTTGCGTTTTGTCGTTGGGCCGGACGGGGATCTGGTTCCGGACTTGGGCGAACAACTGCCCGGACGGGGTTTATGGTTGAGTGGCGAGCGCGATATGGTAAACACAGCCTGCGCGAAGGGCCTTTTTGCCCGGGCCGCGCGGCGCACCGTCCGCCAGCCTGAAGATTTGGCGGACCGGGTGGACAGCCTGATGACGGGCCGTTGTCTGGATTTGATCGGTCTGGCACGGCGCGCCGGTGAGGCGATTGCCGGGTTTGAGAAGACAAAAGCCCGGCTGCGAGAGAACCGTGGCGGTGTTTTGTTGCAGGCTCGCGACGCCGCCGACGACGGACGGGACAAAATCAGGTCCCTGGCGCCGGATCTGCCGTTGGTAGACCTGTTCAGCGCCGAGGAACTGGGCCGGGCACTGGGCCGCGACAATGCCGTCCATGGGGTGATCGACCGGGGCGGGCTGGCGGATCGGTTGATACGGGAAGCGGAGCGCCTGATGGTCTTTCGCGGACCTAGAGAGTAAGGTAGGCCCGCAAAACGGGCGGAAAATTTGGGAACGGGGCGTCTATGGGCTCCAAAACAGGAACGAAAAGACTATGGCCGAGACCGAAGAGCAAAAAAAAGGGAAAAAGCTGGGCTTGTCCAGACCGGGCAAGCTTGAGCTGAAAAAGACGGTCGAGACCGGACAGGTCCGCCAGAATTTTTCCCATGGACGGTCGCGCATGGTGACGGTCGAGGTGCGGAAGAAACGGACCTTCGCGCCCGATGCCGGGGGCCATATGGCCGAAGTGCCTGTCGAAGAAGAAACCACGGAAGATATTGAAGCGCCAGAGGCGCAAGAGCAGGCCGCACCCGAGCCCGCCTTTGAACCGGCCTCCGCCGGGACTCTGACGGAAGAAGAAAAAGCCGCCCGCGCCCGCGCCCTGGAAGGGGCCAAGGAGTTTGAAAGCGAGGCCATGGCCAGGGCCGAGACCCAGGCCGCCGCCGCTGCCACCGCCGCTGAGTCCGATGAGGCTGTCGAGCCGAAACCGGTCCAGCCCGCCGACAAAAAGAAAACGGAAGCGCCCCTGAGCGCTGAAGAGGAAAAAAAGCGCGAAGAGGACGCCAAGGCCGCCGCCTCCGCCGCCGCCGCCAAGCTGGAAGCCATGGAAGAGGGCGAAGCCGAACCGGAGCACAAGACCAAGATCAAGCGTGTCCATGAACACGAAGGCCAGCGCCCGACCCCGCGCCGGACGGAGCCGCGCCGGCGTTCCGGCAAGCTGACCATTGCCGAAGCCCTGGGCGACAGCGAGGAAAGAACTCGTAGCCTGGCGTCCATCAAGCGGGCGCGTGAAAAGGAAAAGCAGCAACAGCAGCAGCACCTGTCTGAAGGCAAGAAGATCATCCGCGACGTCGTCGTCCCGGAAACCATCACCGTGCAGGAACTGGCCAACCGCATGGCCGAGCGCGCCGGTGACGTGATCAAGTCACTGATGAACATGGGCGTGATGGCGACCATTACCCAGACCATTGATGCCGATACGGCGGAACTGGTGGTTGCCGAATTCGGCCACAACCTGATCCGTGTCTCCGCGGCCGATGTGGAACGGGGCCTCAAGGGCGAGGTCGACGATGATTCCACGCTGACACAGCGCCCGCCCGTGGTGACGGTCATGGGCCATGTGGACCACGGCAAAACCTCGCTGCTGGACGCGATCAGGGCGACCGATGTCGCCGGCCATGAAAAGGGCGGTATTACCCAGCACATCGGCGCCTATCAGGTAACCCTGGAATCGGGACAGAAAATCTCCTTTATCGATACGCCGGGCCACGCCGCCTTTACCGAAATGCGCGCGCGGGGCGCCAACGTCACCGACATCGTTGTGCTGTGCGTCGCCGCCGATGACGGCGTGATGCCACAGACCATCGAAGCCATCGACCACGCCAAGGCCGCCGGCGTGCCGATCATTGTCGCCATCAACAAAATCGACAAGGAAGGGGCCGATGCCAACCGTATCCGCACCGGCCTGTTGCAGCACGACCTGGTGGTCGAGGAAATGGGCGGCGACATCCTGGCCGTCGAAGTTTCCGCGATTGAGAAAACCAATCTCGACAAGCTGGAAGAAGCCATCCTGCTGCAGGCGGAACTGCTGGACCTCAAGGCGAATCCTGAGCGCTTGGCCGAAGGCGTCGTCATCGAGGCTAAAATGGAACAGGGCCGCGGCTCCGTGGCGACCGTCCTGGTGCAGCGCGGCACCCTCAAGGTCGGCGATATTTTCGTCGCCGGCAACGAATGGGGCCGGGCGCGGGCCCTGGTGGACGCGCACGGCGACAACCTGGAGGAAGCCGGACCGTCTATGCCGGTCGAGGTCCTGGGGCTGAACGGGACACCCGCCGCCGGCGAGGAAGTCGCCGTCGTCGAAAGCGAAGGGCGGGCCAGAGAAGTCGTCGAATTCCGCCAAAATCGCGTACGCGACAAAAAAGCTGCCGCCGGCGCCCGTGGCACGCTTGAGCAGATGTTCGAAAAAATTCAGGAAGGCACGGGTCTGCAAACCCTTCCCGCTGTCATCAAAGGCGATGTGCATGGCTCCATTGAGGCCATCACCGGCGCGCTCGAAAACCTGGCGACCGATGAAGTCAGGGTCCAGGTACTGCATTCCGGCGTCGGCGGCATCAATGAATCGGACGTCACTCTGGCCAAAGCCTCGGGCGCGTTGGTCCTGGGCTTTAATGTCCGCGCCAATCCGCAGGCCCGCGACATGGCCAGCCAGGACAGCGTCGAAATCCGCTATTATTCGATCATCTACGACCTGATCGACGACCTGAAAAAGGCCCTGTCGGGAATGCTGGCGCCGACGATCAAGGAAAACCTCCTGGGCTACGCCGAAATCCGCGAAGTCTTCAATGTTTCCAAGGTCGGCAAGATCGCCGGTTGCATGGTTACCGAAGGCATGGTGCGCCGCGGTGCCAAGGTCCGCCTGGTGCGCGACGACGTTGTTATCCACGAAGGGGAGCTGAGCCAGCTCAAGCGCTTCAAGGACGACGCCAAGGAAGTGAAGGACGGCACCGAATGCGGTATGGGCTTTGCCAATTACCAGGATATTCAGGTCGGTGACAGGGTCGAATGTTTTGAAATCGAGGAAATCGCCAGAGAACTGTAAGGTTCCGAACTTTAAGAGTCCGAGTTTTTTAAATTCTGGCAGACAGGGCCGCTTAAGCGCCCGCTAACCAATCAGAGGTCCAAATGAGCAAAGGGGAGGGAAAAGCCCCAAGCCAGCGCCAGTTGCGGGTGGGCGAAGAGTTGCGCCATGTCCTCGCGTGGATACTGGAACGCGGGGAAATCCACGATCCGGGTCTCGGCGGCGCGGCGATAACGGTGACCGAAGTCCGCATCAGCCCGGATCTGCGCAACGCTACGGCCTACGTCATGCCGCTCGGCGGCGACGATGTGCCGGACGTGATCCAGGCGTTGAACCGGGCGGCGCCTTATGTGCGCCGTTTGATGAGCAAACAGCTTGAATTGAGACGCCTGCCCAACCTGATCTTCGAGGCCGACCACACGTTCGAGGAAGCCGGGCGTATCGATGATCTTTTGAGAACGCCGCCCGTGGCCCGTGACATAGCCAGTGACCTGGAGCCCGATGACGCCGTTTCTGATTCCGGCCCCGATTCCGGAGAAACCGGAAATGGCTCGTAAGCGGCGCGGAATACCGATTCATGGCTGGTTGATTATCGATAAACCTTCCGGTATCAGCTCCAACGGCGTGGTTGGACGTGTGCGCCGCGCCACCAACGCCGCCAAGGTCGGCCACGGCGGAACCCTGGACCCGCTGGCGACCGGTTTGTTGCCGCTGGCGCTGGGCGAGGCGACGAAAACCGTTTCCTATGTCATGGATGGAACCAAGGGGTACCGGTTCACTGTACGTTGGGGTGAGGCCCGCAACACCGACGACGCCGAAGGCACGGTCACGGAAACCAGCGACGTGCGCCCGACGGAAGATGAGATAAACGCCGTCCTCGACCGGTTCATCGGCGATATCGAACAAACCCCGCCGCCGTTCTCGGCGATCAAGATCGACGGCAAGCGGGCCTATGAGCTGGCGCGGGCCGACAAGGCGCCCGAGATGAAATCCCGGATCATCCGCATTGAGGAACTCCGCCTTGTCGAAATGGCCGACGATGACCACGCGACATTCGAAGTCCGGTCCGGAAAAGGGGCCTATATGCGGGCGTTGGCCAGGGATATTGCGCTCGCGCTGGGCACGGTGGGGCATATTTTTGCCCTCCGCCGCGTGGCGGTCGGGCCTTTTGAAGAAAAAGATGCGATTTCACTGGATAAACTAGAATCCCTGGGGCATAGTGCGCCGCTCTCGGAGAACCTGTTCCCCGTCGAGACCGTGCTGGACGACATCCCGGCATTGGCCCTGACGGAACCAGAGGCCCGAAGGCTAAGCCGAGGTCAGGCTATTCCGGTTCTTCCGGTGGCCAATCGGTCTCCACTAAATAATATCAGCCAGGGCGACGTCGTTTGCGCTATGGCCGGTGGCAGACTGGTGGCATTGGCGAAAATTAAGGGAGGGGAGATTCGTCCCTTCCGCGTTATGAACTTATAGATTTTGGAGTATACGATGTCGATTACCGCAGAGCGGAAACAGGAACTCATCAAAGAGTACGCTGTTAAAAAAGACGATACCGGTTCGCCGGAGGTGCAGGTCGCGATCCTGTCGGAACGCATTACCAACCTCACCGACCACTTGAAAACCCACAAGAAGGATTTTCACTCGCGCCGTGGCCTGCTGATGATGGTCGGCCAACGCCGCCGCTTGCTTGACTACGTGAAAAAGAAAAAAGTCGAGCGTTATGAGGAGCTGATCAAGCGCCTCAACCTGCGCCGGTAGCGGCGTGCCTTTTCAGGCTTGTTTTGAAGAAACCGGGAGCCGCCCTTAGGGGGGTGGAGCCCGAAAGGACTATGGGCGCGCATTGGGCGCGTCGTTTGAACGTATGTTGGATGAAGAGAACTTGATGTCCGTTGGGATGTGTAAGCTGTCTGTCCGTAGGAAGGAATGAGATAAATGTTTCAAGAATTCAGAAAAGAAATTGAATGGGGCGGTCGCACCCTGGTCCTGGAGACCGGGAAAATCGCCCGTCAGGCCGACGGCGCCGTCATGGCGACGTATGGTGACACCAAGGTACTGTGCACCGTCGTCGGTGAGCAAAAACCGCGCCCGGGGATCGATTTTTTCCCCCTGGCGGTGCATTACCACGAAAAGACGTATGCCGCGGGTAAAATCCCCGGCGGCTTTTTCAAGCGCGAAGCCCGTCCGGCGGAAAAGGAAGTCCTGACGTCGCGCCTGATCGACCGGCCGATCCGGCCGTTGTTCGCCAAGGGCTTCAGCAATGAAACCCAGGTGATCTGCACGGTCATGCAGCACGATCTGGAAAATGATCCGGATATCGTCGCCCTGATCGGCACGTCGGCCGCGCTGACCATTTCCGGCCTGCCGTTTAGGGGCCCTATCGCCGGCGCGCGTGTCGGCTATATCGCCGGTGAGTTCGTGCTCAACCCGCAAGTCGACGAAATGCCGTCCACCGACCTGGACCTGGTCGTCGCCGGCACCCGCGAAGGCGTTATGATGGTTGAATCCGAAGCCTCCCAGCTTTCGGAAAAGACCATGCTGGAAGCGGTGATGTTCGGCCACAAGGCGATGCAGCCGGTGATTGACGCGATCATTGAGCTGGCCGAAGCCTGCGCCAAAGACCCCCGCGATGTGCCGCCTGAGCCGGAAGGCAAGGCGGCGCTGGCGGACAAGGTCAAGAGCCTGGCCGAAGCGGACTACCGCGATGCCTACAAGGAAACCCAGAAATCCGCCCGCGTTGAAAAGCTCTCCAACGCGCGTTCGAAACTCAAAGATACTATCGCCGCCGATGACAGCCTCGATGCCGATCTGGTGGAAGAGGTTCTGGGCGATCTGATCAAGGGCCTGGAAAAGGACATCGTCCGCCAGGATATTTTGAAAACCGGCAAGCGCATCGATGGGCGCGACACCAAAACGGTGCGCCAAATCGCGGTGGAAACGGGCATCCTGCCCCGCACCCACGGCTCGGTCCTGTTCACCCGTGGTGAAACCCAGGCTTTGGTGACGGCGACGCTCGGCACCGGTCAGGACGAACAGATCATCGACGGTCTGGCCGAGGACTACCGCGAACACTTCCTGCTGCACTACAACTTCCCACCCTATTCCGTTGGCGAAGCCGGACGTTTCGGTTTCACCGGACGGCGTGAAGTCGGTCACGGCAAGTTGGCGTGGCGGGCCCTTCATCCGCTGCTGCCGGCGAAGGAAGACTTCCCCTATACCATCCGCGTGGTGTCTGAAATCACCGAATCCAACGGCTCGTCCTCGATGGCGTCCGTGTGTGGCGGTTCGCTGGCGATGATGGATGCGGGCGTTCCCTTAGAGAAACCGGTTGCCGGTATCGCCATGGGACTGATCAAGGAAGGCGACGATTATGCCGTCCTGTCGGATATCCTGGGCGACGAAGATCACCTGGGCGACATGGACTTTAAAGTCGCCGGTACCGATGAGGGAATCACGTCCCTGCAGATGGACATCAAGATCACCTCGGTCACCGAAGAGATCATGGAGGTCGCCCTCGAACAGGCGCGTGAGGGTCGCATTCATATCCTCGGCGAAATGGCCAAGGGTCTGAATACGGCCCGCGCCGAAGTCAGCGACCGGGCGCCGCGGATCACCGTGATCAAGATCAACAAGGACAAGATTCGCGACATTATCGGACCGGGCGGCAAAATGATCCGGGAAATCTGCGAAACCACGGGCACCAAGGTCGACGTCGACGATGACGGCACGGTCAAGGTTGCCGCCGTCGACCAGAAGGCGGCGGATGCTGCTGTCGAATGGATCAAGGGCCTGACCGCGGAACCCGAAATCGGCGTCATTTACAACGGCAAGGTCGTAAAGACCGTCGACTTCGGCGCCTTCGTCAACTTCATGGGTGCCAAGGACGGACTGGTTCACATCTCCGAACTGGCGCCGGAACGGGTCGAGAAGACCACCGATGTCGTCAACGTCGGCGATGAGGTGAAGGTCAAGCTGATCGGCATCGACGACCGCGGCAAGGTCAAGCTGTCGCTCAAATCCGTCGACCAGAAAACCGGCGAAGATATTTCCGGCAAATAACCGGAGACTTCCCGGCGCGTATGTTTGCGCACGAATACAAAGGCGGCCTCCTCGGGGGTCGCCTTTTTTTCGTAAAAAACCTAGACTTTTCTGGGGTTTCGGTTTTTGGTGGGGTATACACGATGGCGTTGGCCGTGTTGGTTTCTTGGCCGGTTTCTCGCTTGGCAACGACACCACGCCGGACAAGGTGCAAAAGGAAAAAGGACTTGTAAGTCTTTGACCGAAAAGAAAAACAGTTTTACCTACGAAGACCTTCTGACCTGCGGCCGCGGCGAAATGTTCGGCCCGGGCAACGCCCAGCTGCCGCTGCCGCCGATGCTGATGTTCGACCGCATCACCGAAATCAACGAGGACGGCGGCGCTTACGGCAAGGGCCAAATCGTCGCCGAATTCGACATCAAGCCGGACCTGTGGTTCTTCGAATGTCATTTCCAGGGCGACCCGGTCATGCCGGGGTGTCTGGGTCTCGATGCCTTATGGCAACTGGTCGGGTTTTTCCTCGGCTGGCGGGGCTCGCTCGGGGCCGGGCGCGCGCTCGGCGTCGAAAAAGTGAAATTCACCGAACAGGTAACTCCGGACGCCAAGTTGGTGTCCTATCATATTGATATCAAACGGGTGATGGACCGGGGCCTGACGCTGGGCATCGCCGATGGTATTATGAAAGTGGACGGCGCCGAGGCCTATCGCGCTGACGGGCTCAAAGTGGTCCTGTTTACCGGTGACGAGGCCGAGGACTAAACTCGGAACCAAACCGGGGATTAAACCTGACGGAAAGGGCGAAGCAAGGATGAGACGTGTCGTAGTAACGGGTATGGGGATTGTTTCTCCCATCGGCAACAACCTGGCCGAGGTTGCCGACAGCCTGCGCGCCGGGCGTTCGGGCATCGTGTTTTGCGAAGACTACGCCGAGCGGGGTTTCCGCTCCCACGTGCACGGCGCGCCGAAAATCGACATGGACGACATGATCGACCGCAAGCTCAGGCGCTTCATGGGCGACGGGGCGGCCTACAGCTACATCGCCATGCAGGAAGCCATCGCCGACGCCGGTTTGAGCGAGGCCGATGTCACCAACGAGCGGACGGGACTGGTCATGGGCTCCGGCGGGCCGTCCACATCGGCCCAGGTCACCGCCGCCGACGTCGCGCGGGAAAAAGGCGCCAAGCGCATCGGCCCCTATGCGGTGCCGAAAACCATGTGTTCCACGGTATCGGCCAATATCTCGACGGCGTTTCATATGCGCGGACTCAGCTATTCGATCTCGTCGGCGTGCTCGACCAGCGCGCATTGCATCGGTAACGGAACTGAGCTGATCCAGTGGGGCAAGCAGGACATCGTTTTCGCCGGCGGCGGCGAGGAACTGCATTGGACGCTGACGGTGCTGTTCGATGCCATGGGGGCGCTTTCATCGAAATACAACGATACGCCGGAACGCGCCTCGCGTGCCTTTGACGCCGATCGCGATGGCTTCGTTATCGCCGGCGGCGCAGGCGTCGTGGTGCTGGAGGACTATGAGCGCGCCAAGGCCCGCGGCGCCAGGATTTACGGTGAAGTCGCCGGCTACGGTGCGACGTCCGACGGTGTCGATATGGTGGCGCCCTCCGGTGAGGGAGCGATGCGCTGTATGCGAATGGCGACTCAAGCGTTGGGCAACACCAAGGTTGATTATATCAATGCCCACGGCACCTCGACGCCGGCGGGCGACATGGCTGAAATCAAGGCTATTCAAGAGGTGTTCGAGGCGCACCGGCCGAAAATTTCCTCGACCAAATCCCTGACCGGTCATTCGCAGGGCGCCACCGGCGCGCATGAAGCGATTTATTCGCTGCTCATGCTCGACAATGATTTTGTCACCGCTTCGGCCAACGTCGAAAACCTCGACCCCGAAGCGGGCGATGCCGACATCGTCACGGAACGGATCGACGACGCGGATCTGAATTGCGTCCTGTCCAACAGCTTCGGCTTCGGCGGCACCAATGCGTCCCTGGTCTTCAAACGGGTCGAGGAATGACCGCTCCCTCCAGTCCACCCCCCCTGATGCAAGGCAAGAAGGGCCTGGTCATGGGCGTCGCCAATGATCGCTCCATCGCCTGGGGCATCGCCGATGTGCTTCATCAGCATGGCGCGGAGCTGGCTTTTACCTATCAGGGTGAGACGCTCGCCAAACGGGTCCGCCCCCTGGCTGAAGGGGTCGGCTCAGGCCTGGTGCTGCCCTGCGACGTGGAAGACGAGGCCAGCATGGACGCCGTATTCGCGGCCATCGAAAAAGAATGGGGGCGGCTGGACTTCCTGGTCCACGCCATCGCCTATTCCGACAAGGACGAACTGAAGGGCCAGTACCTGAACACCTCGCGTGATAATTTTTCGCGCACGCTCGATATCTCGTGCTATTCGTTCACCGCCCTGGCCCAGCGTGCGGCGCCGTTGATGACGGACGGCGGCAGCCTGGTGACGCTGACCTTTTCCGGCGCCGAACGGGTGGTGCCGAATTATAACGTCATGGGCGTGGCCAAGGCGGCGCTGGAAACCAGCGTCAAGTATCTGGCCGTCGACCTGGGCGCGCAAAACATCCGCGTCAACGCCATTTCCGCCGGCCCCATGCGGACCCTGGCCGGCAGCGCCATTGCCGGCGCCCGGCATATCTTCCGCTGGACCGAGGACCATGCGCCCCTGGGACGCAGCGTTCAGCTCGGCGACGTCGGCGGGTCTGCGCTGTATTTGTTGTCCGACCTGTCCAACAGTGTCACCGGAGAAATCCATCATGTGGACTGCGGCTATAACGTGGTCGGTATTCCCGCCGCGTTGACCAATAATTCCATCAATACGTCTTCCGAAGGCTCCTGAGCGCCGTTTTTTCGGCGTCGAAAACTTTTTCTTTTTTCCTTAAAAAAAATGTGGGATTGTCCGGATTATTACTTTAGAATGATCCTGAAATTGCTTGGATATTTTTCTTTTAGGACAATATTTAACAGATGGACACCATGACACCAGATACTCAAAGGCCCTTTACGCAGGCTCTGGACCGGCTTCGCGGCGTCGGCTTGCGCCCGACACGCCAGCGTCTGGCGCTTGCCAAGTTGCTGTTCGAGGGCGGCAACCGGCATGTCACAGCCGAAATTCTTCATGCAGAAGCCCAGTCCGCCGAAATCCGGGTATCCCTGGCGACGGTCTACAACACCCTGCACCAGTTCACCACCACCGGTTTGCTCAGGGAGATCGTCGTCGATTCCCAGCGCTCCTACTTCGACACCAATATCAGCGATCATCACCATTTCTTCTACGAAGCGTCCGGCAAGCTGGACGACATTCCCGGCGATCAGGTTGTCCTTTCCGCCATGCCCTCGCCGCCGCCGGGAACCAAGGTGAAACGGGTCGATGTCATCGTCCGTATTGAAAGTTAATTTCAATAAAATCAATAAGATATTCTATTGTTTAGAATGAGTTAAATAAGTTGACTCTTGGGCGTGGCCGTTGCATATTACGGTTGTCGTCAGGGAGAAACGCCTTTGGGGCGACGGTTCGTTCGCCAATTGCGCAAGACGAACGTCCCAAGACGGAAACAAGCCCGGTATTCATCACCGGAAAGTATCAATCGTAGAGAATGGAGAGACTCATGCCTGACCTTAAAGATTCAAAAACCGAACAAAATCTCAAAGACGCGTTCGCCGGCGAAAGCCAGGCCAACCGCCGCTACCTGTATTTCGCCCAGAAAGCCGACGTCGAAGGTTACAACGATGTTGCCGCTGTTTTCCGGTCTACCGCCGAAGGCGAAACCGGCCACGCTCACGGCCATCTGGAATACCTGGAAGAAACCGGCGATCCGGCCACCGGCCTGCCCATCGGCGGCACGTCCGACAACCTGAAGGCCTCCATCGAAGGCGAAACCCACGAATACACCGACATGTATCCGGGCATGGCGAAATCCGCCCGTGAGGAAGGCTTCGACGAGATCGCCGACTGGTTCGAAACCCTGGCCAAAGCCGAAAAATCCCACGCCGGACGCTTCCAGAAAGCGCTCGACACCCTGGACTAACGGCCGCCCGGCCCGTCGCTAAAAGCGCATAAGGCAACGGCGGGTTAAAGGGGCATGCAAGACATTTGGGGGGGCCGGTAACGGCTCCCCCTTATTCTTGATTCTGGTTTTAGATTTTGTATGGATTAAAGACATGAGCGAAGGCAGTCTCGAAGCCCCGACCCGCCATCCGATTCCGTGGCAGGATCCCGATTATTACGATGCCGAAAAACTGGACGCCGAAGTCCGCCGCGTTTTCGATATTTGCCACGGTTGCCGCCGGTGTTTCAACCTGTGTGATAGCTTCCCGCGCCTGTTCGACCTGGTGGACGAATCCGAATCCGGCGAACTGGACACGGTGGACAGCGCCGATTTCAAGCCGGTGGTCGATGCCTGCACCCTTTGCGACATGTGTTTCATGGTCAAGTGCCCCTATGTGCCGCCCCATGAATTCGACCTCGATTTCCCACACCTGATGCTGCGCTACCGGGCCTGGGAGGCAAAAAACGGCAAAGTGCCCTTCGCCGCCAAACAACTCACCCAGACCGACCGCAACGGCAAACTCGGCTGCGGGATGTCGTCGCTGGCGAATTGGGCGTGCGATACGTCAAACAGCCTGACCCGTCCGCTTATGCAGGCGGCGGCGGGCATCCACAAAGACGCGGAGCTTCCGGAATTCAGCGCCAAGCCGCTGACCGATCCCGGCCGGACAAATCCTGAAGTCAACACGGCCGCGCCGGCGTTCGGGCGCAAGGCGGTGATCTATGCCACGTGCTTCGGTAACTACAACAACACCGCCATCGGCGTCGCCACGCTGAAGGTGCTGGCGCAAAACGGCGTGGAAACGGAAATCGTCTACCCCCGGTGCTGCGGCATGCCGCAACTGGAACAGGGCGACATCGCCGCCGTAGCAGAAAGCGCCGAAGCCACGGCGAAGGATTTGGCCGAATGGATGGATAAGGGCTACGACGTCATCGCCCTGGTGTCGTCCTGTGCGTTGATGCTGAAATTCGAATGGCCGCTGATCTTGCCCGAAAACGAAGCCGTAAAACGCCTCAGCAGGGCCACGTCGGATATCAGCGAATACCTGATAGACATCTCTAAAAACGAAGGCCTGGCCGACGGCATGTCCGCCCTGGGAGGCGGCGTCGCCGTCCATATCGCGTGCCACGCCAGGGCTCAGAACATGGGCCAGAAGGCGGCGGAACTGCTGCGCCTGTTGCCGGACACGGACGTTTCGGTGATCGAGCGGTGTTCCGGACACGGCGGTTCGTGGGGCGTGATGAAGGAAAACTTCGACGTCGCCCTCAAGATCGGTAAACCCGTGGCGCGGGATGTGAAAAAACAGGCCCCGGCCCATGTGGTGTCGGAATGCCCGCTGGCCAGGGACCATATCCTGCAGGGCGTGGAAAAACTGGACGGCGACGTTTCGGAAATGAGTGATGCCCGCCACCCCGTAGAACTGATCGCGCGGGCCTACGGCCTGTAGCCGCACCGGAAAAAAAGGACACTCCCAATGCCGAAACAGGAAATCACCCGGGACGATATTTTATCCCTGGACGCTTACATCCCACTCCGCCCGGAACGCAAACGCGCGATGACGGAACTGAAGAAAAACCGCCGGGTTTTCATCGGACCCGATGCGACGTTCTATTTCGAATCCTACGACACCATGCTGCATCAGGTGCAGGAAATGCTCTACATCGAGCAGGGCGGAGAGGCACAGATCGAAGACGAACTTAGCGCCTACAATCCGCTGATTCCGAAGGGCCGCGAGCTGGTCGCCACGTTGATGTTTGAAATTGACGAGCCGGTGCGCCGGGCGGATTTCCTGGCCGGTCTCGGCGGCGTCGAGCATACGGTGACCCTGGCGCTGGACGGAGAGGCCATCGCCGCCGTGCCGGAAGAGGATATCGACCGCACCTCGGCCGAGGGCAAGGCATCGTCAATCCAGTTCCTGCACTTCCCCTTTACCGATGCCCAGGTGGAAAAATTCCGCGATCCCGAATGCCAAGTGACGCTGGGGATCGGTCACGAAAGATACGGCCACATGGCGGTGCTGTCCGCCGCCGTCAAGGACGCCCTAGCCGGCGATTTCGCCTGACCCTTTTTGGCTAGGCCTTGCCAAAACACCGATCCTTCGCGCAAAGTGCCCGCCCGGAAACGCCAAGCAGGCAGGGAACCATGAACGATAAGGGGTTGAGGCAGGAAAACGGCGAGCTTCCTTTCGATGCCCGGATTCTGGACGGCTTGCCGGACCCGGTGTTCGCCATCGACCGGAACCTCAGGCTCGTCGACGCCAACCAGGCCGCGCTGAATCTTTTCGGCGTCGATGCCTTGGACTCGGATTTCGCGGCCTCGGAACTTTCCACCCCGATTCTGAAAACCGTGAAGACCGTTCTCTCCGGGACGCCAATTCCAAGGACACAGGTGGAATTTCCCGCCCCCGTTTCCAGAACCTTTGAATTGAACCTTTGGCGGCTTCCAGGCCTGAAATCCATAGGGCCGGCCTGGGTGATCGTCGTTTTGCATGACATGACGGCGATGCGCCGCGCCGAACGGATGCGCGCCGATTTCGTTTCCAACGTCAGCCACGAAATGCGCTCTCCGTTATCGTCTTTGTTGGGGTTTATCGAGACCCTGCGCGGCCCGGCCCGCGAAGACCCGGAGGCGCGGGACCGATTTTTGCAGATCATGGAGGACGAGGCCAAGCGCATGACGCGTCTGATTAACGACCTTTTGACCCTGTCGAAGGTGGAGGCCGGCGAACACATCCTGCCGGAAGGCACGGTTGATCTTGTCGGCCTGTTGAAACAGGTGGCGGATATTCTTTCGGTCCGGGCCAGGGGGCGTGGCATGAAAATTCAAATTGAGAAGCCGGACGCGCCGGTTGTCGCGAAAGGGGTCACCGACGAACTGGTGCAGGTGTTCCAGAATCTGGTGTCCAATGCTGTGTCCTACGGTCACGAAGGCACACTGGTTCGTATCGAGTTAAAGGCGGAATCGGACCCGTCCGATAATGTGCCGCCGTTGGTTTCGGTCGCCGTCACCAACCATGGCGAGGGAATCCCGGCCGAAGACATCCCCCGTCTAACGGAACGGTTTTACCGGGTCGATAAGGGGCGTTCGCGCTCCATGGGGGGGACCGGATTGGGCTTGGCCATCGTAAAACATATCGTTGCCCGTCATCGCGGCACCCTGGAAATCCGGAGCACGCCGGGCGGAGAAACCTGCTTTACGGTCAACCTCCCGTCCGGAAACGCCTGAACGCCCGTCTTTTCGGCTGTCATAAAAGTTTCATCAAACTGTCACAAAAGCGAAACCCGCTCACCTTAAGGTCCGGCGGTGAACGGACGAAATCGTCCGCCTTTGTATGTTTGATGAGAAAGAGAGAGATAATGTTCCTTAAAACCCGAGTTCTTGCTGTCGCTGTTGCCGTAACCGGGGCCGTTGTGGCCGTTTCCATGGCCGGCGTTGCCCAGGCCCGCGATCAGATCAAAATCGTCGGCTCGTCCACGGTTTATCCCTTTGCCACCGTGGTGGCGGAAAAGTTCGGAAAGAGCACGCCATTTAAGACCCCCGTCGTTGAAAGCACCGGTTCCGGCGGTGGCCTCAAGTTGTTCTGCGCCGGCGTCGGTGACAGGCACCCGGACATCACAAACGCGTCGCGCCGCATCAAGAAATCCGAAGTCAAGCGGTGCGCCAAGAACGGAATTACCGATATTATCGAGGTCAAGGTCGGCTACGACGGCATCGTTATGGCCAATTCAAAAAAGACCGAAGTCTTCACTCTGTCGCTCAAGGACGTGTTTCTGGCGCTGGCCCGGGACATTCCGGCTGGCGAGGGCAAAACCATCGCCAACCCCTATAAAACCTGGAAAGACGTGAATGCGTCCCTTCCCGACACCAGGATCGAGGTTCTCGGTCCGCCGCCGACGTCCGGCACCCGCGACGCGTTCGTCGAACTGGCCATGGAAGGCGGCTGCAAGACCTTCAAGTGGATCAAGGCGATGAAGAAGAAAAACAAGAAGGCTTATAAATCGCTCTGCCACACCATCCGCGAGGATGGCACCTACATCGAAGCCGGTGAAAACGACAACCTGATCGTCCAGAAACTTAACGCCAACCCGAAGGCGCTCGGCATCTTCGGCTACAGCTTTCTGGACCAGAACGCCGACAAGGTGCAGGGAAGCGTGATCAACGGCCAAAAGCCGACCTTTGAGAATATTGCCGACGGCAAATACCCGGTATCGCGCCCCTTGTTCTTCTACGTCAAGAAGGACCACATCGGCGTCGTCCCGGGCATCAAGGAATACATGGCCGAATTCACCAACGACAAAGCCTGGGGTGAAGAAGGCTATCTGACAGACAAGGGGTTGATCCCGATGTCCGATGAAGAACGGGCAGACTGGAACGGGAAAGTCAAAACCCTTGCCAACCTCAACATGTAACCATATCCCCCCGCCAGGGGGAACCGGTGGCGGGATCGACGGAGGCCGGATGCCCCGAAACAGGGTTTTTGGCACGTCGATCCCAACCCGGAAGGTGATCGTGGAGCGTATGGTGATGGGCTTGCTCATTGCCTGCTCCACGGTAGCCGTTTTGACGACCATCGGCATTGTCTTGTCGTTGGTCTTCGAATCGTTTCTGTTCTTCCGCAAGGTTCCCATAACGGACTTTCTGTTCGGTTTGCAATGGTCGCCGCAAACGGCAATCCGCGCCGATCAGGTTGGCGCCAGCGGCGCGTTCGGGGCGATCCCCCTGCTGGTCGGGACGGCGCTTATCAGCGCTATTGCGCTTTCCGTTTCGGGGCCTGTCGGTCTTTATGCCGCGATATACATCGCGGAATATGCATCGCCCCGCTTCCGTGCCGTGGTCAAACCGGCGCTGGAGGTTCTGGCCGGTATTCCGACGGTTGTTTACGGGTTTTTTGCGGCCCTGTTTGTGGCGCCCTTGTTGCGACAGGGCGGTGAAAGCATCGGTCTTGCGGTGTCATCGGAAAGCGCTCTGGCCGCAGGCCTTGTCATGGGAGTTATGACCATCCCCTTTGTGTCCTCCATTACGGATGATGCCATAACCGCCGTTCCCAGTGCGCTCAAGGAAGGCGCGCTCGGCATGGGCGCAACGCGCTCCGAAATGGTCCGCCAGGTCGTTCTCCCCGCCGCGCTCCCGGGTATTGCAGGCGGCATGCTGCTGGCGACGTCGCGGGTTATTGGAGAAACCATGATCGTCGTCATGGCCGCCGGGCTGACGGCGAACCTGACGATCAATCCCCTTGAGGCCGTAACTACCGTAACCGTGCAAATCGTGACGCTTCTGACCGGCGACCAGGAATTTGACAGCGCCAAGACCCTGTCCGCATTTGCCCTGGGTTTGTTGCTGTTTGTCGTAACCCTGATCCTGAACGTGATCGCGCTCAAGATCGTCAAAACCTATCGGGAACAATATGATTGAGCAGGTCGATACCGTTAAGCGCCAGAAACGGATGGCGGACCTTAGGGACAAGCGCCACAAGGCAGAAGTGCGATTCCGTCGCATCGGCGTTGCGGCCGTCAGCGTCGGGTTGATTTTCCTGACAGTGCTGTTCGGAGTCGTTCTTGCTTCGGGCCTTAGCGCTTTTAAGCAGACCTATGTCCAGATAGACGTTGCCGTCGACGCCGAGGGCGACAACTACCAGGGTATGGTCAAGCGCGGCCTGCGCGAATATTTTCCAGAGGTCAAAAAGCGGCGCGACAAACGCAAACTGTACGCCCTTGTCAGTTCCGAAGCGCCCTATCGCCTGAAAGCTTTGGTGGAGGAAAACCCGGGTTATCGCGGTAAAGCGGTTTCCCTTTGGGTCCGGGCGGGAGCGGACGTGGATATGTTCGTCAAAGGGGAAATTTCCCGTGCTCTGCCCGAAGACGAACGCCGCCTTAAGGATCGGCAGATCGCCTGGGTTGACAGCCTGGAGGATGACGGTCGGGTGGAAACCCGTTTCAATTGGCACTTTTTCACATCCGGGGATTCCAGGGAACCGGAACTGGCCGGTATTGCCGTTGCCGTTCTTGGGTCCCTGTTCAGCCTGCTGGTATGTCTGGCCCTTTCTTTTCCGCTGGGCGTTTTGACGGCGGTGTACCTGGAGGAACTTGCGACGCGGAACCGCTGGACGGACTTCATCGAAGTCAACATCAACAACCTGGCCGCCGTGCCGTCGATCGTTTTCGGCCTGCTGGGATTGGCGGTGTTTCTCAATGTTTTCGAACTGCCGCGTTCGGCGCCGATGGTCGGCGGCATGGTCCTGGCCCTGATGACCCTTCCGACCATTATCATCACCGGACGCGCGGCGCTGAAGGCGGTTCCGCCGTCGATCCGCGAGGCCGCGCTGGCCGTCGGCGCCAGCCCCTTGCAGGCGGTGTTCCACCATGTCCTGCCGCTGGCCATGCCCGGCGTGCTGACCGGCACCATCATCGGCACCGCCCGGGCGTTGGGGGAAACCGCGCCATTGTTGATGATCGGCATGGTCGCCTTCGTCGTCGATCTGCCGGAGACCATTCTTTCCCCGGCCACGGCCTTGCCCGTACAGGTGTTTCTGTGGGCGGACAGCCCGGAGCGCGGATTCGAGGAACGCACGGCGGCGGCGATCCTGATCCTGCTGGCATTTACCATCCTTATGAACCTGACGGCCGTATTGTTACGTAAAAAATATGAAATTCGCTGGTAATGGAGATATCTGAAATGACCTCTTCCGGAATGGAAGCGTCCCCGGAAACACAATCCGGGGCAAATGTGCATGTCCTTGATAGCGCGCAACCCGTCGCCAAGATGGCGACCGAAGACCTGACGGTTTTCTATGGCGACAAGCCGGCCCTGCACGACATCAACCTGGAAATAGAACCCCACCACGTCACCGCCCTGATCGGTCCCTCCGGGTGCGGCAAGTCGACCTTTATCCGCTGCCTTAACCGGATGAACGATGTCGTTCCCGGCTGCCGGATCGAAGGCCAGGTCAAACTGGACGGTGAGGACATCTACGCCTCGGGCCAGGACGTGGTGCAGCTTCGCACCCGCATCGGCATGGTGTTCCAGAAACCCAATCCGTTCCCAAAATCCATCTACGACAATGTGGCATACGGCCCGAAAATCCACGGCATGTGTGCAAACAGCGAGGAACGGGACGCCATCGTGCTGCGCAGCCTGGACCGTGCCGGCCTGCTGGATGAAGTGCGCGACCGTTTGCGCGCGCCGGGCACCAGCCTGTCCGGCGGCCAGCAGCAGCGCCTGTGCATCGCCCGCGCCATCGCCGTCGAGCCCGAAATCATTTTGATGGACGAGCCGTGCTCGGCGCTCGACCCGATCGCCACCGCCAGGATCGAAGAACTGATCGCGGAGTTGAAGGAGCGATACACCATCGTTATTGTCACCCATTCCATGCAACAGGCCGCCCGCCTTTCGCAAAAGACTGCGTATTTCCATCTTGGACGGCTGGTTGAGAAAGGCGATACCGAAACCGTTTTCGGCGATCCGCAGGACGAACGCACGCGTGATTACGTGATGGGTCGCATCGGGTAGACCGAACAGAAAGAACCGGCTGGTCCAGAGCTAACACCATGTCTCCGCTTGTCCTCATCATCGAAGACGAAATGCCCCAGGCTGAAATGCTTCGCTATAACCTGGAAAAGGAAGGCTTTCGCACGCTTGTCGCCGACACCGGTGAAGAGGCGATGCGGCGCGTCGATATGGAAGTTCCGGATCTGGTGGTGGTCGACTGGATGTTGCCGGAACGCTCCGGCATAGACATCTGCCGCGAACTGCGCGCGCGCGCCGAAACCCGGCAATTGCCCATCATCATGCTGACCGCCAGGGGCGAGGAGGGCGATCGGGTGCTGGGCCTGGAAGCCGGCGCCGACGATTACGTGGTCAAACCCTATTCACCTAGGGAAATGGTTGCCCGCATCAAGGCGCTGCTGCGCCGGGCCGCACCCGAGGCTTCCGGTCCGGCCAGTGCCTATGCGGGCGTCGTGCTCGACAGGGAAACCCATAAAGTCACCCGGGACGGCGTTCCCGTGGAGCTGAGCCCGACCGCTTTTCGGCTGTTGGAAGTGCTGATGGAACGGCCGGGACGGGTTTTGTCCCGCGAACGCCTACTCGGAAAAGTCTGGGGCGGCGACGTGTTCGTCGAGCCGCGCACGGTGGACGTGCACATCCGGCGTCTTCGCAAAGCCTTAAACAAATCCGGCGATGGCGACATCATCCGCACCGTTCGCGGTGCAGGGTACGCGCTGGATGCGGGCGAAGAGTAAGGCGTCTTTCAGGCCGCGCCGGCCTATTCCATCACTTCGTTTCTGAGCACACCCCAGAATTCCACGCGGCGGAGAAAGCCTTTCCGGTTCCCGGCCTCGATGCGGCACCATCCGTCCAGGTCGGGACACGACAGAAGCTTGCCGATGGCGCCGGCCTCGATTTTGGCGATGGCCCCGCTTTTGGAATCCGGCTTACGGCGGAGGGTGCGTGTTTCACCGATGACGATAAACGTGCGCGCGCCAGACACCATGCTCTGGTGGACCCAGCCCTGGGTTCCCTGCCAGTCGCGGATTTTTCGCCAGGTGCCGTATTCGGCGATGATTTCGACGGGAAGGTGCTGGCGCAAATAGACCCAGTCGACCGGATATTGCACGCCGGGGCCGGTGCGAAGGTTAACCTCTCCGGCGCGCAGGCTGACGAAGCGGGGCAATGGCAGCCCGGTGCCCTTGCCCTGAGCCTGTGCCTTCGTCCCATATGGGGCGGGCACGCCAACAGGTAAAAGAAAAAATCCGAGAGATAGGCAGAAGAAAAGAAAGCAACGAAAATGTGTCATCGGTGATAAAGTCCACCCCTGAAAAAGCCGTAAGGATAGGCTAGTATAGGCCGGGACGAACGCTAACGGTAGCGCCCCGTTAAAGCTTTGGCGACACAGAGGGGACAGCGGGGGCCAAGCGGGGACTAGACAACCGGGATGAGGGTTGCTATGGCCTGAGCGGAACGTCAACGAAGTAGTATCTGGGCAGCGGAGGGAAAGACATGAACAAGAAAAAACCGCATGTGGTGGCGACCCGCAAGCTTCCGGATTCTACGGAAACCCGGTTGATGGAGCTGTTCGACGTCAAGCTCAACGTCTCCGACGAGCCGATGTCCGATAGCCAGTTGTCCGCCGCCATGCAGACGGCGGATGTGCTGGTCCCGACCGTGACCGATCATATCGATGCGGGGTTGATCAACAACGCAGGGGAGTCCCTGAAACTGATCGCCAATTATGGCACCGGCGTCGATCACATCGACCTGGACGCAGCCAATGCCAGGGGCATTACGGTGACCAACACACCCGATGTTTTGACAGAGGATACCGCCGACATGACCATGGCGCTGATCCTGGCGGTGCCGCGCCGCCTGGTCGAAGGCGAGCGGCTGCTGCGCCAAGGGGAATGGTCCGGCTGGGCGCCGACCTGGATGCTGGGCCATCGAATTTTCGGCAAGCGCCTCGGCATCATCGGCATGGGCCGGATCGGCCAAGCCGTGGCCCGGCGGGCCAGGGGCTTCGGGCTGTCGATCCATTACCACAACCGCAAACCCGTGCACGACGAAATCGAGTCCGAACTGGAAGCCACCTACTGGGAAAGCCTGGATCAGATGCTGGCGCGCATGGATTTCATCTCCATCAACTGCCCCCATACGCCGGCCACGTTTCACCTGTTGTCGGCCCGGCGGCTGCAACTGCTGCGACCCCATGCCGTCCTCATCAATACCGCGCGCGGCGAGGTTATCGACGAAGCCGCCCTGACCCGGCTGCTGGAAGCCGGAGAAATCGCCGGCGCAGGACTCGACGTGTTCGAGCACGAACCGGCGGTCAATCCGAAACTGCTGGCCTTGGATAATGTTATCCTGTTGCCGCATATGAGTTCGGCGACCTTCGAGGGCCGCCAGGATATGGGCGATAAAGTCATTATCAATATTCAGACATTCCGCGACGGGCACACGCCGCCCGACCGGGTGATCGGCGACATTAACTAGCGCCCCCTTTCTGTTCCGCCGTCGGGCCTGGCCCGCAAGCGGGCGTTTGGCACCGGAAGCAACATGACCGAGCGGCCTTACATCATTCCCCTGAGCTATCGCGAGCCGTTGGACGCGTTCGCCGCCGTGGCCGGAGATCCGGTCACAGCCTTCCTCGACAGCGCGGCAGAAGCGGGCGGGCGCGGGCGCTACGCCTATATCGCGACGGATCCTTACCGGGTCATTACGGCCTCTGATACGGTTGATCCCTTCGCCGAACTGGCGGAGGCTCTTGAACCGGTTCGGGTTCGAAACGATTCCCGTCTTCCGCCCTTTCAAGGCGGTGCGGTCGGGTTTCTGGGCTATGAACTTGGCTCCAGGCTGGA
>JACNJX010000101.1 GCA_014382345.1 Alphaproteobacteria bacterium | reverse complement strand
GTTATCGGATTAGGGTACGTCGGCTTGCCGCTGGCGCTTGCGTTCGCGCGGCATTATTCCGTTTTCGGCTTTGACACCTCCAAGAACCGGGTTGAAGAACTGAACACCGGCCATGACCGCACCGGCGAGGTTGAGGCCTCCGCCCTGAAAGAAACCGCCCTTGAATTGTTCGCCGACCCTGCCGTCATCGACGGCGCGGATTATTTCATCATCACCGTGCCGACGCCGGTGGATTCCGATAATCGCCCCGATCTAAGCCATGTCCTCGCTGCCTGCCGGATTGTAGGCAAAGCGATGAAAAAGGGCGCCGTGGTAGTGCTGGAAAGTACCGTTTATCCGGGCGTCACCGAAGACATCTGCGGACCGGAACTGGAATCCGCTTCCGGCTTGGTATCGGGCAAGGACTTCTTCCTCGGCTATTCGCCGGAACGCATCAACCCCGGCGACCGGAAACACACAATCGGCAAAATCACCAAGGTGATCGCCGGACAAACGCCGAAAACCACCGAAGCGCTGGCGAAATTGTACGGCGCGGTAACGGAGGGCGGAACGTTCATCGCCAAAGATATCAAAACAGCCGAGGCCGCAAAGGTCATCGAAAACGCCCAGCGCGACATCAATATCGCCTTCATCAACGAAATCTCGATGATCTTTTCCCGCCTCGGCCTGTCGACCCATGACGTCCTGGAGGCGGCGAAATCGAAATGGAATTTTCTGCCTTTTGAGCCGGGACTGGTCGGCGGTCATTGCATCGGCGTTGATCCGTTTTACCTGGCCCATGTCTCTGAAGAAGTGGGGCATCATCCTGAAATCATCCTGGCCGGACGGAAAATAAATGACGGCATGGCCGCATTCACAGCCGCGCGTATCCATGACCGTCTGGGCGCGTTACTCAAGGACGGGCAACAGGGCCGGGTGCTGGTACTGGGGCTGACGTTCAAGGAAAACGTGCCCGATCTCCGCAACACCAAGGTGGTCGATCTGGTCGCTGCCCTGAAGGCTAAAGGCCATGCGGTGGACGTGCACGACACCAAGGCCGATGCGGAAGAGGCGCGTGCATTTTTCGACCTCGAACTGCTCGACGATCTGGCCGAATGCCGGGATTACGACTGTATCGTCTGCGCCGTGCCGCACGACGAATACCGGAGCCTCGACCCCAAGGCACTGGAAGCCCTGGTCAACGCCGGCGGCCTTGTCGTCGACCTCAAGGGAATCTGGCGGAACCTGGCGTTGAGCCCCAGCATCGAGCGGATGGACGTTTAGCGCAAATCCCGAGCGGATGAAATCATCCACGACGACGTATTTACGTATAAAAAAAGCGCAAATCCCGAGCGGATGAAATCATCCCGACGACGCATTTGCGTAAAAAAATGCCCTAGTCCCGGCCGTAGCGGTCCTCGTAGCGGACGATGTCGTCTTCGCCCAGATAGCTTCCCGACTGCACTTCGATCACGCTCAACGGTTCCGGTCCGGGGTTTTCCAGCCGGTGTTTGGTGCCGAGCGGAATATAGGTGGACTGGTCGATTTCAAGGGTAATAACCTCTTCGCCGCGCGTGACCCGTGCCGTGCCGGCGACCACGGTCCAGTGTTCGGCGCGGTGTTCGTGCGATTGCAGGGAAATCTGCTGGCCCGCTTTCACCATCAGGTGCTTAACCTGATAGCGGTCCCCCTGGTCCAGGCTTTGAAACCAGCCCCAGGGGCGGTAGACCCTGGGGTGGGAGGAATATTCCGGACGCCCTTGTTGTTTAAGGGTTTCGACGAGCGCGCGGATATCCTCGCTGGCGTTCCGGCCCCCGACCAGGACGGCGTCGCCGGTGGCGACGACAACCAGATTTT
Source organism: Alphaproteobacteria bacterium (assembly GCA_014382345.1). GTDB lineage: Bacteria > Pseudomonadota > Alphaproteobacteria > Rhodospirillales > Casp-alpha2 > Casp-alpha2. Next base: position 13,072 of record JACNJX010000101.1, on the reverse strand, counting down.
TCACGCCGGCGGCGGCCAGCAGGGGGCCGTCGCTGCGCAGGTAGGAGCCCTTGCTGTCTTTGGCGATGACGTCGCCGATGAGGACGTTGTCATCCTCGTCCTTGTCCGTGATGGTCCACAGCGACTGCCAGGACCCGACATCGTGCCAGTCCATATCGACGGGCACGACGGCGCCGTCCGGGGTGTGCTCCATCACCGCGAAATCGATGGATTCCGACGGGCAGGCCTCGAACGCGCCGTCATCGGGACGGAAGAAATCCAGGTCCGCGCGGGCGCCCTCGACGGCCTTGCGGCAGGCCTGGACCATGTCCGGGCGCAAGTCTTCCAGGGTGTCGATGAAGGCGGCCGCGGAAAACAGGAAAATGCCGCCGTTCCAGAGGTAGTTTCCTTGGGCAATATAGCCTTCCGCCGTGGCGGCGTCGGGCTTTTCGGTAAAACTGTCGATGGCGAAACAGCCGTCCGCCCCGTCGATCACGCCGCCTTGACGGATATATCCGTAGCCCGTCGCCGGGCGGTCCGGGACGATGCCGAAGGTCACCAACTTGCCCTGCCCGGCCGCCTTCAGGCCGGAGCTGACGGCGGCGGTGAAGGCTTCGGGCTTGCCGATGGCATGGTCCGATGGCGCCAGCAGCATGACGGCATCCGGATCGTGGCTGAGTAATATCAGCGCCGCCAGCGCCGCCGCGGGCGCCGTGTTGCGCCGGTGCGGCTCGAGCACGATGGAGCCGGGCTCGATGCCGGCCTCGCGCAATTGTTCGGCGACAATAAAACGGTGCGCATCGTTGCAGACGATCATCGGCGGCGCAAAAATTTCCCCGCTCAGCCGCATTGCGGTTTCCTGCAGCAGACTTTTGTCCGACAGGATATCGATCAGCTGCTTGGGATACAGCTCGCGGGATAACGGCCACAGCCTTTGACCGGAGCCGCCGGACAGAATTACGGGAACGATCGGTTGGGGCATTTGCGGCTCAGTCCAGCTCGAAGGCGTCTTTGTAATCCAGCTTTAGCGCCGGATCCTGATCTTCTTTTAGCAGAAAACAATTGCCGACAACCAGAACCTCCATATCGGTGCCCATAAAACAGCGCCAGGCGTCTTCCGGCGTGCACACGATGGGCTCGCCGCGCACGTTGAACGACGTGTTGACCAGGACCGGGCATCCGGTTTCCTTTTTGAACTGGCGGATCAGGGCGTGATAGCGCGGGTTGGTGTCTGCGTGCACGGTCTGGATGCGGGCGGAATAGTCGACGTGGGTGACGGCGGGAATGTCGGAGCGGGGCACGTTCAGCTTATCGATGCCGAACAGCGCTTCCTCCTCTTCGCTCATGGCCAGGCGGCGGCTTTCCTTCACGTCGGCGACCATCAGCATGTAAGGGCTGTCGGTATCCATGTCGAACCAGTCCGCGGCGTCTTCGCGCAACACGGACGGCGCGAAGGGGCGGAAGGATTCCCGGAACTTGACCCGCAGGTTGAGGGTTTTCTGCATCACCGGTGAACGGGGGTCGCCCAGAATGGATCTCCCGCCTAAGGCCCGCGGCCCGAATTCCATGCGCCCCTGGAACCAGCCCACCGCCTTACCTTGAGCGAGCGCAAGGGCGGTGTCGCCGATCAGGACATCGTCATCCGGAACCATGAACTTGGCCCCGGCTTCCGTCAGACGTTGCTGGATATCGGATTGCTCGAATTCGGGGCCGAGATAGGAGCCCTGCATGGAATCGCTTTGAGAATCAGGGCCGGCTGGGAGGCGGGGCTGGTCCTGATAAATATGATACGCCGCCAGCGCCGCGCCGAGCGCGCCACCGGCATCCCCGGCCGCCGGTTGCACCCAGATATTTTCGAATTGGCTGTCGCGCAGGACCTTGCCGTTGGCGACGCAATTCAAGGCAACACCACCGGCCAGGCAGAGATTCTTCGCCCCAGTCTCTTTTGCCAGGCCGCGCGTCAGGCGGAGAATCACCTCTTCGGTGACCGCCTGGACCGAGGCCGCCAGATTCATATGGCGTTGGGTCAACAGCTCACCTTCCGCCCTGGCCGCCCCGCCGAACAGGGCGTCGAACTTGGCGTTGGTCATACGAAGCCCGGTGCAATAATCGAAATAGGACTGGTCCAGCCGGAAGCTGCCGTCGTCCTTCAGGTCGATCAGGTTATCGAGAATGAGATTGGCGAATTCCGGCTCGCCATAAGGCGCCAGCCCCATGACCTTGTATTCGCCGGAATTGACACGGAACCCGGTGTAATAGGTGAACGCCGAATAAAGCAGGCCCAGGGAATGGGGAAAGTGAATTTCCTTGGTCACGTTCAGGCTGTTGGCGTGGCCTTGCGCAACCGACGTGGTCGCCCACTCGCCGACCCCGTCCATGGTCAGCACGATGGCGTCTTCAAACGGCGACGGGAAAAATGCCGATGCCGCATGGCTCAAGTGATGCTCCGCGAACAACAGCTTATTTTTCCAGTCGAAAGCGGGGTCGAAGTCGCGGAATTTTTTTCGCAACAGGTCTTTCTGGAAAAGCTTTTCGCGCAGCCATACCGGGATCGCCATGTTGAAGGAGCGGAAGCCCCTGGGCGCGAACGCCAGATAAGTTTCCAGCAGGCGCTCGAATTTCAGAAACGGCTTGTCGTAAAAGGCGACAAAGTCGACGTCTTGCAGACCTATTCCGGCATGGGACAGGCAGAACTTGATGGCGTGATCGGGAAAACCGGCGTCGTGTTTCTTGCGGGTGAAGCGTTCTTCCTGGGCGGCCGCGACGATGCGGCCGTCTTCGATCAGGGCCGCCGCACTGTCGTGATAAAAGGCGGATACACCAAGAATGCGCAAGGCCCGGTTCCGTTCAAAAAATGGTGTAAATAAACGGCGCCACGGCGGATCCCTGGCTGAGCACGACCAGGCCCCCGAACACGGCCATCATGACGATCACCGGCAGCAGCCAGAATTTCTTGCGTACCTTCATGAAGGTCCAGAGTTCGCTTAAAAAATCCATCTCATTCTTCCTGAAAATTCCGGTCTTAAAATTGCTGGCGCATGCTGTCCGGAGCGGGTCCGGGCGGGTTGCGTTCGATCCAATAGGTGGTCGCGTCCTTGTCGAATGCCCGGTGCAACGGATCCTTGCCGACAATCCGCATGATTAGGGCGATCGGCGTCACGGTGAAGAAAAACAGCAACCCCATGACCAGCGGATTGACGATCTTGTGCAGCGCCAGCCCGAACAGGAACCAGGCCCGGTTCAGGGGCTTGAGCAGGCCGGGGGCAACAAACCCCGCCGCCAGAAAACCCGCCGCCAACCCTAAGGCCCAAACCCGCACCGGCAGGGCGTTGGTCAACGGCCACAATCCAATAACGGCGAAGACCACGGCGAAGACGATGCCGAAGCCGCGTTCGCTTCCGACCGTGGGCGCGTCCCGGCCCTCAAGATTTTCGTGCAGACCCTTGTTGTCCGTCATTTTTCAACCTTCCGTGCTGCAAGGTGTTTACCCTTGCCATGACTTGAAAGTAAAGGCCTCTCGATGGGGCCTGAGCAGGTGTCGGCGGTCAAAGCCGTTGCAAGCGAGCGGCGAAAAACCCGTCCATGCCGCCCCGTTCGCCCAGATGACAAGGCAGGGTGCGGAGATCGCCGGTTTCGCTCACCAGTTCCTGCATGCCCCCGATCTCTTCGGGCGTGACGGGTTGACGTGAAACCGGCGCGCCGGAATCGATCAGGGTCCGGACCTGTGCGGGGCCTTCTTCCGGTTCCAGAGAGCACGAACAATAAATGATCAATCCGCCCGGCCGGACCATTTCCACTGCGGCGGCCAGCAGGCGTTGCTGGACTCCGGCCAGTTTGGCGATATCGTCCGGCGCCTTCAGTCGCGCCACATCTGGATGGCGGCGGATGGTGCCGGTCGAGGAGCACGGCGCGTCGACCAGCACAGCATCGCCGCGTTCGTCCGGGCGCCAAAGGGCTGCGTCGGCGGCGACGGTTTCGGCCTCCAGGTTCAGGCGGTTCAGGTTTTCCCGGAGCCGGACCAGGCGTTTCTCGGAACGGTCGACGGCGGTGACCCGCGCGCCCGCTTTTACCAGCTGGGCTGTCTTGCCGCCGGGGGCTGCACACAGGTCGATGACGTGCGTGCCTGAGACGTCGCCCAACAGGTGCACCGGTAGGGCGGCGGCGGCATCCTGCACCCACCAGGCACCGTCCTCGAATCCGGGCAGTTCATGAACCAGTCCACCGGCCGCGCGGCGCAGGGTTCCGGTGGGCAGGATGTCTGCTTCCAGCCGTTCGGCCCAAAGCGCTGTATCGACGGGGACTGTGATGTCGAGCGGCGCCTCCGTCAGGTGGGCTTCGGCGATGCGGCGGCAGGTGTCTTCGCCGTAGGTTTTCATCCACGAATCCCACAACCAGCCGGGCGTATTCAGGCGTGCCGCGTCCTGCTTTTCGATTAAGCTCCGGCCGTCGCGGGAAAATCGCCGCAACACGGCATTGACGAGTTTCTTGTGCGGCCCGTGTCCGCGCGCCTGGGCCAGGTCAACGGCTGTGTCGACGGCGGCGTGGGGGGCTGTGTCCATGAACAGCAATTGAACAATCCCGAGGCGAAGAATGTCCTGGACGCCTTTGGCCTTTCGCGGCAACGGCCGCTCCAGCGCGGCGTCGATGAGGGCGTCGATCTGGCCCAACCGTCTGAGCGTGGTCGCCGTCAGGGCGCGGGCGAACCCGCGATCCCTGCCCTCCAGCGCGGCCATGCCGGGATCATCGGCCAGCGCCTGGTCGAGAGGGATTTTCTTCTGCAGAACCGCTTGCAGCAAATCAAGGGCGGCGCCGCGGGCGGAAGGTTTTTCTGGTTTGCTTCTGGCCATAAAGGCAGTCATGCCCGAGCCGCGCTTCGGCGGCAACCTTTTAAGTCTTTTTTTTACTCGTACCCGGCCGGGGCTTTAAGCAGGGGAACGGTGCCATGTCTTGGCTTGAATGGCGATAACGACTAGTGTCCGGGCAATCCCTATCGCCATTTTTCATGAGTAGAATTCTTAACCGTGAATAGCAAAAAAGCGTTTCCCGTCCATTTTGGTCATATCCTTGGCCTGACGGCGGTTTTGTATATCCCGATCGGGGTTCTCGTATCCAAGGGATTGGCGCCGCTGTTCGTCTCCGGTGCGGTTTTTTGTCTTGTTCTCGGGCTTTGGCGTAACCGGACGTTCCCCTGGATTCCCGGCCCGGTGGCCTATGCCTTTCTGGCGCTGGTCGGCTGGGCGCTGGCATCCTGGTTTTGGTCCTTCACGCCCGATGAAACCCTGAAAACGGGTCTCTCCCTGGTCGGCACTTTTCTGGGCGGCGCCGTGTTGATTGCCGTCGGCTCGACGCTTGAGCCTGGGGAAAAACGTGTGTTTCAGAACGGTATGATTCTCGGCAGCATGATCGGGTTTCCGATCATTGCATTTGAGTTTGCGACAAATGCCTGGCTGACACGAAGCATGTACGAATTGCTCCATAGGGGCATTTTCCAGGTCTATGGGGATTATACCGCCGTTTTGAATTCGGGGATGGCGGCGGTGACGTTGTTTTTCTGGCCGTGGGCATTGATTGTGAAAGAGCGGTTTTCGCCCATGGTTTCCGTCCCGGTGATATTGACCGGGGCAGGCTTGATCTCCCTGACCTTTGCGGACGCCATCCTGTTCGGGCTCGCCGTGGCCGCGGTGGTCTTTTTCGTCTCCCTTGCCTGGCCGCGCTGGGGAACCTGGGGATTGGGCGCAGCCGTTGCGATCGGCGTGTTGGCGGCTCCCATGGTCCCCGGACTTTTACCCAACCCCCTGGAATCGGGAAAAGACCTGTCGTGGCTGTCTCCATCTTCAGCGCACCGCATCCTGATCTGGAAAAACACCGTTAAACACATAAAGCAAAAACCGGTTCTCGGCGGCGGCTTCGATACCACGCGGGGCTTGTACGGGGTTAAGGACCGCATCGAATACAAGTTTCCCAAGGAAATCAGCGGCCAAGCCTATCAGGTGCAGTATGAGCCGATTCCGCTGCATCCCCACAATGCGGTTCTCCAGGTGTGGCTGGAACTGGGCGCGGTTGGGGCGTTGATCGGTCTCGGGCTTTTGCTTGTTATTCTCCGCGCCATCGACCGGATACTCTCCCGCCGCATCCACCGTGCCGCCTCCCTTGGAATGTTTACAGCCACGCTTGTCCTTGCCTCCATCAGCTTCGGCATCTGGCAGGGCTGGTGGCTGGGCTCGATCATGCTCAGCTCGGCTTTCCTGGTCTCCGCGCTGGGCCCCTTCGGTAAAGAAGCGTCCGGGCCGCCGGTGAAAGAAATCGGCGGGCCGAAAGGGCTGGAACCGACCCGCTACGGGGATTGGGAACGCAAGGGCCGCGCCGTGGACTTTTAAAAAATCGCGGGAAAACCGGTCTTTCCCTCCGTTTCCCTTGCCTTTCAGCCCGGCTTTTTTACTTGTCAATTGTTCCTATTTTGTTCTATAAAACGCTACTCCCGGGCTGGCTATATTCCGCGCCCTAAAGCGCTATTTTTTTGAGAAAAAAATAAATCAAACAATTTCAAATTGTATCACGGCGGCCATGCGATTATTGCGACCCCTGACGGCGGTTGTGTTATTCGCCGGGATTTCGGTTCCGGTTCTTGCGCCCGACCGCCCGGAAACCGTGCCGGGGCCGGTTCAGGCCCGTGTGCTCAGGGTGATTGACGGCGATACCATTATCGTTCGCGCCCGCATATGGCTGGGCCAGAATATCGATACCCAGGTTCGCCTGGCGGGTGTCGATGCGCCCGAGATCAAAGGAAAGTGCGAACTGGAAAGGCGACTGGCGGTCCGGGCGCGGAAACTTGTTTCCGAGCGAAGCGCCGGCGGCACCGTTGTTCTGAGCCAGATTCACTACGGAAAGTATGCCGGACGTGTGGTTGCCCGCGTGCACACGCCCGATGGCAAAGACCTTTCCGAGCTTTTGAAGCGCGCCGGGCTTGGCCGCAGTTATGATGGCGGACGCAGGCCTTTGTGGTGCGATGGGCCTTGAAATTTCGTGTGTGAACATTTCTCTTGCCGCGATCTTTCCGTGATCGTTCAGGGGCCGGGCTGAATCCCGTTGCTCCGGTCCGGGAAGTACGGCATCATCCTTGAAAAATTAAGGAATACAGCAGCAACGATACGGTTTCGCGGCTGCTGTGGGGTGGTTCGTTCTATGGCGTTTTTTGACACATTGCTTTCTCTCTTAAAGGGAAAAAAGAAGGCGTCCGCCGAGAGGCTTTCCGAGAATGCCTTTATCCCGTCTGGCGGAGGCGTGTCGACCACCCCCAAGATACTCCTGACCCCGATCGCGGGTGACAAGGGTGGCGTCGTCACCAAGCGTTTGGGCGCTTTGATGACGGAAGTCCCCGGCGTCGAGGTTTTCCAGGTGAAGACAATTCTTAAAGTTCCCGACGCAATCGAGGATCCGCTCGCCCGTCTTGCCATGGCCGCCGACGAAGGCCGCGCCTGGATGCACGAACAGGGCGCCGATGTCCTGATCTGGGGCAGCGTGGCCAAGGAAACGGGCAGCCTGAGTTTGCGGGTCCTGCCCGCCCCGGGGTCCGGCACGGATCAGTCGAAGGCGACCGGACTTGGCGAGACCCTGGACATCCCATCCGATTTTTCCGATGAGCTTAATCCGCTGATCGCCGCCGTGGTGATCGGGACGTTCGGTCCCACCTTCAAGGGCGAAAGGGCCAGGCTGGGGGAGGCGCTCGGCGGGTATATGGAAGCCATCGCGCCGATGGTGGAAAGCCTGCCCGGCGGTTTGCTCGATGCCCAGGAACTGTCGGTTCTCAACTCCATCGGCAATGTGTATGTGGCCTATTCCCACTTAGGGGGAGGGCCGAAACAACTGGGCCTTGCCGTCAAAGCCTATCAGCAGGCGGAACGCCGCGTGTCCAAGGAAGTCAAGCCGCTGGCCTGGGCCAGCATTCAGGACCATCTGGCGGCGGTTCTACAGGCCCGTGGGCAGGTGAAAAAGGACCCGAAAATTATTCGCCAGGCGGCCATGGTGTACAGCACCATCGCCAGCGCCCTGAAGCCCGCGATATTTCCCCACGAATGGGGCGCGGCGCAGGCCAACCTGGGCCGCACGCTGTATATTCTCTCGGGCCTTGAGGCCAAGCCGGAATACCTGAAACCCGCCGGCGATGCTTACGAGAAGGCGCTGACGGTGTGCAATCAAAGCGCCAATCCCGGTCGTTGGGCGGAAGTCACTAACCAGTACGGCGTCGTGCTCTTGGCTTTCGGAGAGGAAAGCGGCGGAGAGCCGGTGCTGCAACAGGCCGTCTCTAAGTTTCGCGAAGCCCTGAAGCTGCACAAGCGGGACCGGACGCCGATCCTTTGGGCGCAGACCGCCAACAATTTGGGCGCGGCCTGTTTCGCATTGGCGAAACGCAATTCACAAAATTCGCTTCTGCGCGAAGCGTCGGACTGTTTCGAGGGCGCGACGGAAATCTACCGCCAGCACGGCATCGCCAAACAGGCCGAAGTCATCGGCAAGAACCTGCACCGGGTCCAGCGCCTGCTGATGACCCGGGGCGGTTAGATGCCGCGTAAGGGCTTTTATTTTTCGAGTTCGGAAATCATCGTGTTCGCCGAGCGCATGCGCTCGGAAAACATTATGGAAAGATTGTTAAACAACTTTAAAGTCATTTCCGGATATTTCTGTTTTATTAACTCGAACGCCTCAATGCTCAGGCGGTAGCACAGCGTATCCTCAACCGCCCGGACCGTTGCTGCACGAGGGTTAGAGTCAAGAATCGCCATTTCACCGAAGATCGAACCGTCCATCAGCGTTTGCAATCGTTTGTCCTGGCCCAAGCTGGAAAGGTATATGCTTACGTCCGCCCGGCCACGGGTAAGGAAATACAGGGAATCCCCTTTTCCACCTTCCTCGAAAATCGTTTCTCCCGGCCGGAAAAAACGCCGCCGGAATTGACGCCGCAGGATTCTAATTTCTTCACGAGTCAGGCCATTAAGGATAGCGGGCATGCGCTTTGCCGGAATGATTTGCGTGGATTGCTCCTGCAAGGTTTGGGTGATGACATCGCGTTCGCAAAATAGTAATGCGCTATCCGTATCCGCGAACAACATCTCCTCTCCGAGGATTGAGACCACCCCTATTTCCTCCAGCGTTTTCCATAGTCTGCGGGAAATGCCTTTCTGGCGCCGGTCGGATGTTTTCTTTTCCCGGTTTTTCTTGCGCCGGTCATTGTGTTTCCTCCGCCTTTCTTCCGGAACATAGCCGATCATCAACTTTCCGCCGCTTTGGGAGATAAGCCGATGAATTCGAAGCAGGACCAGGGCGCCTGAACTGTCAATGTGTGTCACCCGTTTCATGTCGAGGACGATATGACGGACGGTGTCATTGAGGAGTTCGCGAACCACATCTTCGAGCGTGTCGGCTGTGGCGAAGAACAGGGCGCCCTCCAGTTCGACAGTGGAAATTTTATGCCCGTGTTTCTCGATAATTTTCTGTTTGTTCTCATCCCAGGCGCTCCGGCTATGGATTGCCGGGCCGCGTCCGATGCGGCGAATCAGGGAACTGCTCATGCGAACGACGAAAAAGATAAGGGCGACGAAAATCCCGAAAAGAACGGCGACAATAAGATCGAAAACAAGGGCCGTGACCATCACCAAAAGGATAACGCCGGCATCCATCAGCGTGTTCGTGCCGCTGCGGGAACGAAGATTTGAACACCGCCTGAAAACATCCAGGGACCAGCGGTCGAAAATCTGAATCCCGAGAACGACAACCACGCCGGCAACCACGGCCCGGGGAATGAATTCTATCAATTCGGCAAAGCCAAGCATTGCCGCCAACAGAACGGTGCTACAAAAAACGCCCGAGAGTACGGTTCGCCCGCCCATGTCATAGGCGGGTTTGGTTCGGATCACGCCGCCCGATGCCATCAGACCACCCAGCAATCCGGCAAAAGCGTTTGCCGCTCCTTGCGCCCCGAGCTCCCGGTTGTAATCGGTACGGTGGTCGGTGATTTTATCCATCGCGTTGATCGACAAAACGGTTTCCATGGACCCTACGGCGGCCATGGAAATTACGGCAGGGATCAGAAAGGCAAGCACAGACCAAATATCGCCGCTGGCGAGGACAGAGGAAATAAAATCCGTCGCATGGACAATTGGAAGACTGGTCGTCACCTCGCCCATGGTTGTGCCGACATCCATGCCGCCAAGGCTGTATTTCATGGCGTAATAAGCGGCGCTGCCCATAGCCAGGCCGAGAAAGGATGCCGGCAAAGCCCTGGCCCACCGTTGGACGGCCAGCATTGAAGCAATAGCGACAACACCGGGAACCATGGTCAGCGGCCGCATTAAATCAAGATTGACGAGGCTTTCCCACAAATTGTCCTGGCGGGGGATATCCAACAAAATCCCCAACTGTGCGAGAACGATCAGCAACGCCGAACTGTTGACGAACCCGGCCATGACCGGTTGTGGAATGTATTTGACGATTTTCCCGTGTTTCAGAAACCCAAGGCCGGACTGCAGGACACCGGCGAGAAAAATGGCCAGAAACCCGATCGTGAGGACACTGGGAACCGATGTGCCCGATGGGAACATCAGATCTTCTGAACTGAGAAGGTGGACCGCCAGGGACGAGAAAATCATTGCCACGACGGCCCGCGGACCCGGCACCATGACGACGCGCCCGCCAAAAATCAAAGCGCCGATTCCGACGATGATGGCGCCGTAAATACCGGCCACGCCCCCTTGGACGGCATACTCCGGTCCTAACGGAAGGAAAGCGACGATACCCATGCTCATGCTCATGGGCAGCGAAATCAAAGCCGCCACAAAGCCGCCTTTGACATCACCCCTCAGGCTGGAAAAAAGCGGCGGCGGACCACCGTTTTTTAAAGCCATTTCTTTATCCCGGCCTGGAAAATTTCGAACCTAGCGCTCGGACCATTTGGGACGGGGGAAAACCAGCTTGTGGGACGCAAATTGCGCCGGCGCCACCAATAGGTAGCGCCCCTGGACCAATTGGCGCAAAACCATCGGTTTCGCAACATTGCGGCCCTGTTCATCGAATTTGATGCGCCCAAAGAAGGTCTGAACATTGGTTTCCGCCAGGGCAGATCGAATCTTCTCCCGGTCAAGCGCGCCGGCGCGCTTGATGGCGTCTGCGACGACGAGAACGGCGGCGGACGATTCGGCGGCCTGATACGGCGGGCTATAGCCGTATTCGGCCTCGAAAGCACGTTTGTAATTGTGCGCGGACCCGAACCAGACTCCTTGATAGTTCAAATCGCTGGCCCACTGTGTGGCGCAAATCGTGTGATCGGCAAACAGGCCATAAAGACCATGTATATCGGCGCCCTCGCAGTGGCTCATGGCCAGCATGGGGACGTCGATTTTTTGTTCCTTGATCTGTTTAATCGCCAGACTGGCGCCCATTTCGTGGCCGGAAACCACAAGAATGTCGGGCTTGGACGTTTTCACCTTGTCCAGAATGAAGGTCATATCCTTGAAATCGCGCGGCAGTTTTTCGTCAAGGACCACGCTCATACCCAGCTCTTTGGCTTTCTTTACAACGCCGCTGCGCAAATCACGGGAGAACGAGTCAGGCTCGATGGCAATGCCGACTTTAAGTTTGGAGGGGTCGCCACCGTTGCGCTTCGCTGCCTCAGCGGCCAGGGAGAGCGCGCCGGAAAGGTATTTTTCGGCCGTCGACAAAACGGCGAACTGGTATTTGTATCCTTTGTCGAACAGGGACAACGACGCGCCGTTGGCTTGTACCAGGGGCACCCGCAATTTCTCGGCAACCGCGGCAACGGTGGCGGTCGTGCTCGAGCTATAGGGGCCAAGCAAAACCAGTGCCTTGTCGCGTTTGATCAGCCGGCGCGCGGATTTCGCGGCAATAGCTGGATTGGACTCGTCATTGTAGAGTTTCAAGGCAAGATTGTAGGTCTTGCCGTCGACTTTAATGCCGCCATTTTCATTGACCTTGGCAATCGCAACCCGATACCCGTTTCGCACGTGCTTGCCGTTTACCGAGTGATGGCCGGTAATGGAAAGCGGCGCGCCAAGGAGGATAGTGTTTTCATCGGATTTTGCCTGGGCACTGCTGTACGCTTGACCCAAAAAGATAAGGCCCATGGAGATTCCTAGGGCATATTTTTTGATCAGACCATTATGGATAGTTAGAGCGATTTTCATTTTTACCCCAAATATTATTTTGTCATTTCCCAGACAACTCATTCAATAATTCGAATATTACATAATTCCGAATGCCATTAAAACTTTTTGTTACTGTCTAATTTCGGGGCAAGAGAGTGCCGAGGCGCAACATAAAAGGCCGGGAAGAAGAATTTTCCCGGCCTTTTAATGTTCAAGTGATCTATAGGGGCGTTACCGGTTCTGGCGGTTGTCCACCAGATCATCGACCACCGCCGGGTCGGCCAGGGTCGAGGTGTCGCCCAAGTTGGAAAAATCGTTCTCGGCGATCTTGCGCAGGATGCGACGCATGATCTTGCCGGATCGGGTTTTCGGAAGTCCCGGCGCCCATTGCAGCCAGTCGGGCGTGGCGATGGGGCCGATTTCCTTGCGCACCCACTTGACCAGCTCGTCGTGCAGCGCATCGGTCGGCTCTTCACCGGCGATCAGGGTGACATAGGCGTAGATGCCCTGCCCCTTGATGTCGTGCGGCGCGCCGACGACGGCGGATTCCGCGACCTTGGGATGGGCGACCAGGGCGCTTTCCACTTCCGCCGTGCCCATGCGGTGACCGGACACGTTGATGACGTCATCGACCCGCCCGGTGATCCAGTAATACCCGTCTTCATCCCGGCGGCAGCCGTCGCCGGTGAAATATTTGCCGGGGTAGGTGGAAAAATACGTCTCCATGAACCGTTTGTGGTCCTTGTAGACGGTGCGCATCTGGCCGGGCCAGGAATCGGTGATACACAGGTTGCCTGATGCCGCCCCTTCCAGTTCCTTGCCGTCGCCGTCCACAAGCTGCGGCTGGATGCCGAAGAACGGCCGCGTCGCGGAGCCCGGTTTCAGCGCGGTGGCGCCGGGCAGCGGCGTGATCAGAATGCCGCCGGTTTCGGTCTGCC
>JACNJX010000099.1 GCA_014382345.1 Alphaproteobacteria bacterium | reverse complement strand
GTCGCTCCCTGGCGGCGATGCGGAAAATTTGTCGATGGCTCCCGAATCCCGCTACACTATCTGTGGGCAAAGGAGGCTTTCATGGCGATCAAAGACAAGGCGCTGGAGCCCGGCGCCCTGGCGGTGCCGGATCCGCAATCTGCACCTTCCCTCTCGGTGAATTTTTTTGACCGGCTGCCGGAACAGGTGGTCGATACGCTGACGCCTGAACAAAAAGAAGCCATCCACCATGCTGCCGAAGATCCGGCATGGCGGCGCTCCCCGGTCGATATCCGCCTGACCATCCCGTTTCTCGGACGACGGTATTTCTTCACTCTTGTCGGCGGGGCTGAAAAACGAAGCGACGAACGCCGTGCCGAGGAACGCCATCATTATCCGTTGCGTAGCGCGGCCAACGTTTTTTTCTTCATCGGCCTGGCGACGATTTTCTACACCGCCGCCGTCGTTGTCCTGGCGCTGCAGTCGGCGATTGTAGAATTTTAGAAAAGCCGGACCCCTCCAGCTTCAAACCTTATGCCCCGACAGCCAAAATCAATTTGACCCAGGTCAAGGCATAGCCTGACGGCGTTTTTTATCGTTGGCGCCTGTTAACACAGAAACAGGGGGCCGACATGACGACGGCAGGTTTGGTTTTTTTGCTTATTTTTATCGGCGCGGCCGCCGGATTCATGGCCCTGCTGACCTGGGCCGAAATCAGGACGCGTCCTTAAGGTTAATTAAGAAGGCGATTTAAAACCGGGCCTTTGACCCGGAAGCGCAGGAGAGGACCCACCGGCCCGAAGTGGTCCGGGGAAGGTTTTTTGCGCGCAAAAACAAAGCCCCCGGAGGCGTTCCCCCGAGGGCTTTGATTGGAGCGGGTGATGAGATTCGAACTCACGACTTCAACCTTGGCAAGGTTGCGCTCTACCCCTGAGCTACACCCGCAGTGGCCGCTGAAACGGCGCGCCGATAATAGCTTCTGTTTTGGCGTTTGCAAGACCGGTGTTGATTTCATAAAACACCCCCTCCCCAACACCCGTCCGCTTAGCGGACCGGTGGAGCGCGTTGAAAATCCAAATCCTTATGGGAGGGGGTTGCGCCAGAGGGCGGAAACCGCCATCTATGGGGCTCATAGTGGCCCGATAGGCCCGTCGCCGAGACTTTAAAGCGTTTGAAACAGCATAACCGAAGTATTGCACCATGGAATTCACGATGAAGCCGGATGGAACGATGGTTCCCGATCCTTCCGCAACCGAAGCCAAGGATAAAAAGACCGAAAGCCCGGCTTCGCCCCCGGAAACGCCCCAAGATGCGCCCCCTGTGGCACCCGGCCTGATTTCCTCCGGGGCGGAACAAGCCCCGCCCGCGGGCGAGCTGATCAAGGATTCCGACACCGCCCATTTCATGGCCGACGTGATCGATGCCTCCATGGGCGTGCCCATCATTGTCGATTTCTGGGCGCCTTGGTGCGGCCCGTGCAAGCAATTGGGGCCGGCGTTGGAAAAACTGGTGAAGGAAGCCGGCGGGCTGGTCCGTCTGGTGAAAGTCAATGTCGATGAAAACCAGGATTTGGCGGCGCAGATGCGCATTCAGTCCATCCCCGCGGTTTACGCCTTCAAGGGCGGCCAGCCGGTGGACGGTTTTGCCGGCGCGCTTCCGGAAAGCCAGCTCAAGACCTTCATCGACAAGCTCACCGACGGCGCGCAATCACCCCTGGAGGCGCTTTTGGAACAGGCCGAGGCCGCCCTGGAGTCCGGCGATACCGCCGGGGCCGGAGCCGCCTTCGCCCAAGCCCTTTCCCAAGGCGAGGAAAACCCCGCCGCCCTGGCCGGCCTGGTCCGGGTCGCGCTGGCCGAGGGAAATATCGACAGCGCCAAGGAAATGCTCGACAGCCTGACGCCGCAAATGCGCGACAAACCGGAAATCACCGCCGCCGCCGCGCAGCTGGAACTTGCCCAGCAAAGCGAGGAATCCGGCGATATTCAGGAACTTCGGGCCAAGCTGGAAGACAACGAAACCGATCATCAGGCCCGCTTCGACCTGGCCGTCGCGCTTTATGGCAACGCCCAGAACGAAGCCGCGATCGAAGAGCTGTTGGAGCTTTTCCGGCGCGACCGCAAATGGGACGACGAAGCCGCCCGCAAACAATTGATCAAGATTTTCGAGGCCCTGGGCGCGGATGACCCGGTTGTTGTCGATGGCCGGAAAAAACTGTCGACGATGTTGTTTTCATGAACCCGGCCAACACCCCGCTGCCCGATACCCTTCCGATCTTTCCCCTCGCCGGAGTCCTTCTTCTGCCGACGGGGAATCTGCCGCTGCATGTGTTCGAGCCCCGCTACCTGAACATGGTCACCGACGCCATGGGCCGGGACCGGATGATCGGCATGGTCCAGCCGCGTCAGGCCGACGCCGCGTCTCCCGCGGGGTCCGTCGATGATTTCGAAGCCGTGTACCACACCGGATGCGCCGGGCGGGTCACCGATTTCACGGAAACCGACGACGGCGGGTATATGATTTCGCTGAACGGCGTGATCCGCTTTAACGTCGCCGGGGAACTGCCTCTGCAGCGCGGCTATCGCCGGGTTCGGCCTGACTTTTCACCCTTCCTGAGCGATCTTGATATCGATCTGGACAACGACCCCCAATTCGGCGCCCGCCCCGGACAAGAACGGATTTTAAACGTCCTGAAGGATTATTTTGCCCTTAAGGGCATCGAGGCCGACTGGTCGGAACTGATGGAGTGGCCGGAAACGGCCCTCATCGCCGCGTTGTCAATGATGTGCCCGTTCGGGGCCGGTGAAAAACAGGCCTTGCTGGAATGCCCCCGCGACGAAGAACGAACCGGCCTTCTCGTCACCTTAATGGAGATGGCGGTTCTCGGCGACCGGGCGGACCTGGATATGGACGAAAGCAGCACCCGTCATTAAGACTCGTCCTTAACGGGGCGTTGAATTATCGGTTTTGCACCCCACATTGGGTTGGCGACACAGGAGCACGAAATGGAAAACACCACTGTAGACCCGAAATTGCTGGAAATTCTCGTTTGCCCCCTGACCAAGGGGCCGCTTACCTACGACCGGGAGGCGAACGAACTCATTTCCGAACAGGCCGGACTGGCGTTTCCGATCCGCGACGGCATTCCCATCATGCTGGTCGATGAGGCCCGGGAGCTGCCCGTGACCTAAGCGGCGCTTAGCTTTTTTTCAGGCACGGCCACAAAAACCGAACCACGCACTTAACCCCGCATTTAAAAAAGATATTTTTTATGACCGAGACATCCTCCAATCCCTATTCCCCTCACCACCGGCCGACGGAAATCCGCCTCAAGAAAGAAGAAAAACTTCTTGAGGTCGATTTTGAAGACGGCAAGAGCTTTTCCCTGCCCGCCGAACTGCTGCGGGTGGAAAGCCCGTCCGCCGACGTCCAGGGCCATGGCCCCGGACAGAAAAAGACCGTTGCCGGGCGGCGTTATGTCGGCATCATGGAAGTGGTTCCCGTCGGCAACTACGCCGTCCGCATCAATTTTGACGACATGCACGATTCCGGAATCTACTCCTGGGATACCCTGTACGATTTCGGCGAGCGTCAGGATGAACTTTGGCAGGGATATCTTGATGCCCTTGAAAAACAAGGCCTTAGCCGGGAACCCTGAACCAGTTTCTCGAGTGGTTAGAAGCGCAGTCTAAAGGCGCTTATAAGCAAGCCCTTTTAACGGCCTGATTACACTTAAAAACCCGATATCAGAGCGGTTGATCCCGCATCAGCCTCGGCAGGTTGCCGACCAGCCCCATGGCGTGGCGCATGAAGAATTTCTTCAATGGCGGCAGCTGGTTGACGGCGGCAAGGCCCAGATCCCGGGCCAGCCGCAACGGTCGAACATTGTTGGAAAACAACTTGTTAAGGCCGTCCGTCATAGCCAGCATTAAAGTGTTGTCGAAACGCCGCCAGCGCTGGTAACGCTCCAAAACGGCACCGTCCCCGATATCAAGCCCCAGCCGCCGGGCGTCCAGAACCACTTCGGCCAGCGCCGCGACATCGCGCAGGCCCATGTTCAGGCCCTGCCCCGCGATCGGGTGCATGCCGTGCGCGGCGTCGCCGACCAACGCCAGACGCAAACCAATGGTTTCTTCGGCGTATTGCAGAGACAACGGGTAACTCCACCTTGGCCCGACAACGTCCAGGGCGCCCAGGAAATCTCCGAACCGATGCTCCAGTTCTTCCAGAAACGCCGCTTCGTCGAGCGCCATGATCGCCGGCACCAGTTCTGACCGTTCCGTCCAGACGATGGACGAACAATGGCCCGGACGCTCCTTGTCTCCCATCAGCGGCAGAATCGCAAACGGCCCGGCCGGCAGGAAATGCTCGTTGGCGACGAAGTCATGGCATTTTTCATGCGCCACGGTGCATACGATACCGGACTGTTCATAGGACCAGTTGGTAATCCTGATCCCGGCATCTTCGCGGGTTTTCGAGTTCCGGCCCTCCGCGGCGACCACAAGACGGGCGCGAATGGTCCGGCCGTCCGCCAGGGTCGCGCTGACGCCATGGCCTTGGCGGTCCAACGTCGCAACGGACGCCGGCGCAAACATCCGGACCGTTTGCATGTCCTTGAGCCGGTGAAACAGGGCCTTCCTGAGATTGCGGTTTTCCACCATGTAGCCGAAGGCATCGTCCCCGGTCTCCCGGTGGTCGTAATGCAGGAAAAACAGGGAATCGCCTTCTGAAACCCGGATATCGAGGATCGGTGCGGCGTCAGGCTCCAGCGCCGCCCACAACCCCAGCCCCGCCAACACCCGTTGCGTCGCCAGCGCAATGGCCGACGCCCGGCCATCGAAACCGGCATCCAGGTTGGCCTCGGGATCGGCCGTATCAACGACGGCAACGTCTATTCCCGCCTGGCCGAACGCCACCGCCAGCGTCGCGCCGACCATGCCGCCGCCGATTATCAGGATTTCGGCGTCGATAAATTCCACGTCTGGAGCCACAAGGCCCCTTCTCGCAGGCGCTTCTGAGGATGTTTGTTTTCGGCCCATACCAATATGGTTCCGCGTTTCCGGTTTCATGTCCAGATTTGTTTTCTTGGCGCACCCTTAGGAGCCTAAATTTTAGGCAAACTAGTAAAAATGCTTAATAAATAAGCTTAAAGATCATGCTTTCCGGCCTGTCACGGCTCTTTTGTTTTGTCATATCTCTTTGTTTTTAAAAAATAAAACCAACCTTTAAGCAAACCGGCACGGTTCTTGAGTTGATAGCCCCAAGAGGGAATATCCGTTTGCCTGTTTGGTTTGCTTAATGGCCGCCGCCGTCCCACCCGGAGCCGCAAACGGAGCCCTCTAAGACCAAGTGTAACGGGACGCGGCGCTAAGGCAAAAGAGAGGATCCAGAGATGAAGCTCGTAATGGCTGTCATCAAGCCGTTTAAACTGGAAGATGTTCGCGAGGCCCTGACTCCGCTGGGCGTTGAAGGCATGACCATCAGTGAGGTCAAGGGCTTCGGCCGGCAAAAAGGTCAGGCCGAAATCTACCGCGGCGCCGAGTACACCGTGAACTTCCTGCCCAAGGTCAAGATCGAAGTCGCGGTCAAGGACGACGTTGTCGACAGCGTCGTCGAGGCAATCACGAAATCCGCCGAAACCGGAAAAATCGGAGACGGCAAAATCTTCGTTTATTCGTTAGAAAAGGCCGTCCGCATCCGGACCGGCGAAACGGATTCGGAAGCGTTATAGGAGAGCATGGCTATGCGAATGTATAAAACTGTATTCGGAACCGTGGGCCTTGCCCTGACGGTTCTTTTGGCGGCAGCCGGCGAAAGTCTGGCGGCTGAAACGGCGAAGCTGGACAGCGGCGACACCGCCTGGATGCTGACATCGACGGCATTGGTGCTGATGATGACGATTCCCGGCGTCGCCCTGTTCTATGGCGGCATGGTGCGTAAGAAAAACGTGCTGGCGACCGTGGTGCAAAGCTTTGCGGTCACCTGCGTGATGACCGTTTTGTGGATGGTGGTCGGCTATTCCCTGGCCTTCGCCGACGGCGGGGCTGTAAACGCCTTTGTCGGCGGCCTGGACAAGGTTCTGCTGCGTGGCATCGGCGTCAATACGCTGTCCGGCACCATTCCGGAATCCGTGTTCATGACCTTCCAGATGACCTTTGCCATTATTACGCCCGCGCTGATTACCGGCGCACTTGCGGACCGCATGAAATTTTCCTCCCTGCTGGTTTTCCTCAGCTTGTGGATGATCTTTGTCTATGCGCCGATCACCCACTGGGTCTGGGGTGGTGGATTCCTGGGCGGTGCCGGCGTTCTCGACTTCGCCGGCGGTACGGTGGTGCACATCAACTCCGGTGTCGCCGCTCTGGTCGGCGCCATTGTTCTCGGCAAGCGCCGTGGGTACGGCACCGAAAACATGGCCCCGCACAACCTGGTTCTCAGCGTCATCGGCGCTGCCATGTTGTGGGTTGGTTGGTTCGGCTTTAATGCCGGCTCCGCCGTCGCCGCAAACGGCACCGCAGGCATGGCCATGGCCGTAACCCAGATTGCCGCAGCTGCTGCGGCAGTATCGTGGATGATCATTGAGTGGATCTTCCGCGGCAAGCCCAGCGTTCTCGGCATCGTATCCGGCGCCGTCGGCGGCTTGGTGGCGATTACCCCGGCGGCCGGTTTCGTCGATCCCTTCGGCGCGTTGATCATCGGTTTTACCGCCGGCCTCGTCTGCTACTGGGGCGCGGTGGTGCTTAAGCCCAAGCTTGGCTATGACGACACCCTGGACGTCTTCGGTGTCCACGGCCTGGGCGGGATTACCGGCGCCATTCTGACCGGCGTGTTCGCCGTCGAAGCCATCGGCGGAACCAAGGGTCTGCTGGAAGGCAACCCCGGACAGGTTCTGATCCAGATCGAAGGCATTGCCGCCACGATCGCCTACAGCGCCATCGCCACCTTCATCCTGCTGAAGGGCGTCGGGGCGGTCATGGGCCTCCGGGTCGATGAGGAAACCGAAGTCGGTGGCCTGGACTACAACCTGCACGGTGAAACCGTCCAGTAACCCTCTGCAAACAAAGACAACAATACCGGCGGGCCGCCCAACGTTCCATGACGGGCGGCCCGTCTCCTCCCCTAACAAAATCAGCCGGAAGGTCTTTGCCTTCCGGCTTTTTTGTCTGTTTGTTAAACCTTTGTCTAAACAGCAACAGAACCAATGTCTTAAGAGCCCTTATTAAGACATTGTAAATATTATTCCTGTAAGTATCAGACATGGCTCAAACCATGCGATTTATGGGTGGTCGCGGGGCCCGCTCCTTTGCCGGTCCCGCCACTGCAAACACCGTTCTTCCTGCCGGCGCGGTCAATTTTTTCAAGCGCCGTCTGAAGGAGAGCGCAGGCGCGCTTTTGCTGATTTCGGCCATGGCGCTGCTCGCCTCAATTCTGACCTATACGCCCGGCGATCCTTCGTTAAACAGCGCCGGTAACGGGACGATCGGAAACCTGCTCGGCTTTGGCGGCGCTATTGTCGGAGACCTGGCCTTACAAATCTTCGGCCTCGCCAGTCTTGTTCCGGTTCTGGTATTAACCGCCTGGAGCTGGCGCATGATAACCAAGCAGGGCGTTTCGCCATGGTGGGCCCGGCTGTTGTGCCTGATGCTTGGCATGCTTTTCTTTTCCGCCGGCCTCAATGCGTTGGCTATTCCTGAAAACTGGCCTCTGATGACCCGACTCGGAGGCGTTTTGGGGGGCCTGGCGCTGGAACACATGGCCCGCTTCGGCCTGATGTTCGGCATCGCGGCGGAACCGATTGCCGCGCTTTCCGGCTTCTGCGCCTTCGCGCTGCTGATTGCCGCCCTCGGGCTGTCCTGGCAGGAGTGGCGCTCTTCGGGCCATGCCGTGTTGCAGGGCATACTGTTGCTGGGCCACGGCGTCAAACACGGCGCCAAACGGGGCCGGGATGCCTTCGGTGTCGTGCCGGCGTGGCGCTCGCGCCTGAACGCCGGTACGGACGAAGAGACATGGGACGAAGACGATTATTTCGACGGCGAGTATTACGGCGAAGTCGATATCGATCCGGTTGCCGTCGGCCTGGACAATGGTTCGGCGACATCAGGCGGCAAAACGTCTCTGTCCCGGACCGGTCTCGTTGCCGAGAAAAAACCGCGCCTGAAGAGCGGCCGCAAAGCCAAGGCGGAACGCCAGGGCAAGCTCAACCTGGACGCCGACAAGGAATATAACACGCCGCCGCTCGATTTCCTGGACAGCGGCGAGAAAAGTGCCCGCGCCGAGGCCCTCAACAAAGATGCCCTGCAACAGAACGCCAAGTATCTGGGCAGTATCCTGGAGGATTTCGGGGTCAAGGGCGAAATCGTCAAGGTCCGGCCCGGCCCCGTCGTCACGCTCTATGAACTCGACCCGGCGCCGGGCACCAAAACATCCCGTGTGATCGGCCTCAGCGATGATATCGCGCGCTCCATGAGCGCCGTATCGGTACGCATTGCCGTGGTCCCGGGCGAAAGCTTCATCGGCATAGAACTGCCCAACGTGAGCCGGGAAATCGTCCATCTGGGTGAGGTGCTGGCGTCTGATTCCTTCGAAAAAGCGCCCGGCAAACTGCCCCTGGCGCTGGGCAAGGATATCGGCGGCGCACCGGTCACCGTGGACCTGGCGGCCATGCCGCACCTGCTGATTGCGGGGACCACCGGGTCCGGCAAGTCGGTCGCCATGAACACCATGATCCTGTCGTTGCTCTACCGCCTGCGGCCCGATCAGTGCAAATTCATCATGATCGACCCCAAAATGCTTGAGCTTTCGGTCTATGAGGGCATTCCGCACCTGTTGACGCCCGTCGTTACCGAGCCGTCCAAGGCGATCGTTGCCCTGAAGTGGGTCGTGCGCGAAATGGAAGAACGTTACCGCGCCATGTCGCAAACGGGCGTGCGCAACATTTCCGGATACAACACCCGCCTGGCCGAAGCGGCCAAGAAGGGCGAGGTCCTGACCAGACGCGTACAGACCGGGTTCGACGAAGACGGCAAGCCGGTCATGGAGGACCAGCCGCTGGCCATGGATCCGCTACCGTTTATCGTCGTCGTCGTCGACGAAATGGCCGACCTGATGCTGGTCGCCGGCAAGGATGTCGAAGCCGCCATCCAGCGTTTGGCACAAATGGCCCGCGCGGCGGGCATTCACCTCCTGATGGCGACGCAGCGGCCCTCCGTCGACGTCATTACCGGCACCATCAAAGCCAATTTCCCGACCCGGATCAGCTTCCAGGTCACCTCCAAGATCGACAGCCGCACCATCCTTGGCGAACAGGGCGCGGAACAACTTCTCGGCCAGGGGGACATGCTGTACATGGCCGGCGGCGGGCGCATCAGCCGGGTGCACGGGCCGTTCGTTGCCGACGACGAGGTCGAGCGCGTGGTCACCTACCTGAAAGCGCAAGGCACCCCCGAATACATCGAAGAGGTCACCCAGGACGACGCCCTGGACGATGGCTCCGGGGGTCCCGGCGGAAACGGCAGGAATTCCGCCGATGCGCTCTATGACGAAGCCGTCGCCCTGATCGCGCGCGAAGGCAAGGCCTCCACCAGCTTTATCCAGCGCCACCTGCAAATCGGCTACAACCGGGCGGCCCGAATTATCGAACAAATGGAAAAAGAAGGCGTTGTCAGCCCCGCCAACCGGGTCGGACGGCGCGAAGTGCTGGTCGGCCACCACGGCGGGTGAGGCTGCCTAAGCTAACGGGGCCTTTACAGAGGCTTTACCCCATCCCCGGCGTTGGCTACAACGGGCCACCATGACACGCTCCTCAATCGCACCCAGGCTTCGCCAAAATTCCCGGTTTTCTGCCGGCGCCCCCCTAGCGGGGCTTTTATTTGCGGCATTCCTGACCCTTCTGCCTGTCCCGTGCGCTGCTCAGGGAAACGGGACCAAGGTAACCGGAGCCCCCGGGGCCGGGGGTGTGATTGGCGGCATGGCCAAGCTGAGCAAGGCGGAAACCGCTGACGTGTTCCGCATTCAGTCGTACCTGAATTCCCTCAGAACCCTGTCGTCCCGGTTTTTACAGGTGTCGTCCGCCGGGGATTATTCGGAAGGCACGCTTTCGTTTTCCAAACCCGGAAAGATGCGCCTCGAATACGACGACCCCAATCCGGCTATGATCGTTTCCGACGGCGTCAACCTCGCCTATTACGACAAGGAACTGAAGCAGGTCAGCTATTTCGACCTGCAGGCGACGCAGGCCGCCCTGTTGCTGAATGACAGGATTTCCTTTTCATCGGGTGAGATCCTAATAACGTCTTTCGAGCGCGGCCCCGGCGTCTTCCGGCTGACCGTTATCAAGGGCAACAACCCCCTGGAAGGCAATATGACGCTGATATTCAGCGACAGGCCGCTCAGTTTGAAAAAATGGACGATTACCGACGCCCAGGGCGTGGTCACCAACATTTCCCTGCTCAATCCCCGATTCGGCGCACCCGTGAGCGAAAAACTGTTTTCCATTGAATTTCCGGCCGAAACGCAGGAAATCCAATAACGCGCGATCAGGAAGAGGGGGGTGGAACTTGTCACTCCGCGTTCCTATCTAAAGAATCAAAAGAGGCCTGCCCGACGAGATTGGGTTCGGCTTCCCGGGAACGGATCCCCCACCGTTTCCCGGCCCCTTTCGGGGTTCTAAAGCGCCCGGCTCCCCCCAGCCGGGCGCTGTTTTTTCGGCTCTATTGAAAGCTCAGGGTTATTCCGGGGGTTATTCCGGTTTCAGGGCGACAACCGGTAACCACCGGGTTCCGTAATTAGTATCGAGGCGTTTGACGGGTCCGCCTCGATCTTCTGTCGCAGCCGGTAAACATGGGTTTCCAGGGTGTGGGTGGTGACGCTGGCGTTATAGCCCCAGACCTCGTCCAGCAGGACTTCGCGGCTGACGACCTTGTCGCCGGCCCGGTAGAGATATTTCAGGATCGCCGTTTCCTTGTCGGTCAGGCGGACCTTTTTTTCGTCCTCGTTATTGACCAGCAGTTTGTTGGCCGGCTGAAAGGTATAGGGCCCGATGGTAAAGACAGCATCGTCGCTGCGTTCGTGCTGTCGAATATGGGCGCGCAGGCGGGCCAGCAGCACGCCCAGACGAAACGGCTTGGTGATGTAATCGTTGGCGCCTGCGTCGAGCCCTAAGATGGTGTCGGCGTCCGTGTCGGCCCCGGTCAGCATGATGATCGGCGAGGTCACGCCATTGCGGCGCATCAGGCGGCACACCTCTCGGCCGTCCATGTCGGGCAACCCGACGTCCAGCAAAATAACGTCAAAGTAGTCCTCTTTCGCCTGCTCCAGCGCTTCCGCCGCCGTTGCCGCGCCAAAGGTTGCAAACTCTTCATGCAGTTGCAGTTGCTCGCTGAGCATCTCCAAAAGGGTCGGATCGTCATCGACGATCAGGATACGTTTGCCGTTGGTCATGAGTTTCCTTTTTGGCATTTCTCTTAAGCACGGTCCTTTATTCACGCTGTCTTTTTAACGTCCGAAACGGGTTATTGCTTTAATTTCCGGCGAAACCGTATTAACACCCCGTAAGACGCCCGCGATAAACCTGCTGTCCTTAAAAATTATTGCTATTATAGGGTGATGAGCAACAACCATTTTGAACTTCTGTCCATGCCTGCGTCCAGGGAGCCCGCTTCTCTGCTCGCCGTGGACCGCACCGTATCGGAAATCCGGCGCGGACGCATGGTCGCCATCCGGGGCGGCGGCGGCATTGCGATCCTGGCCCAGGCGGCGGAAGCAATAACGCCAGAAGCACTCGACGACATGAAGTCCCACAGCCATTCCGCGCCCGTGCTGGCCGTCACCGCCCGCAGGGCCGCCGTTCTGGGGCTGGCGGAAACCGTCGGCAAGATCGTTACCCTGTCGACGGAACGGGAGATGACGGCGAAGATCATCCGGGACCTGGCGGATCCCCTATCGGAAAACCCCCTGTCCGAAGAGGCGCGCGCCTCGCTGACCGTAACCGTCCGCGAAACGCCGACCTATGACTGTGAAAGCGCCGCCGTAGCGCTAACCAAGATCGCCCGCCTGCTGCCGGCGGCGGTGACCGCCGAGATCGCCGACCCAACCGCCGATGATCTGGCGTCCTGGGCGGCGCGGCATGATTTTCTTCTCGTCGATGCCGGAGACATCTTCCAGTACGACAACACCCAGGCCAGGACGCTGAGCGCAGTCAGTTCTGCCCGGGTGCCTTTGCTGAACACCGAAAACACGCGGATTATTGCCTTTCGCCCCATTGACGGCGGACTGGAGCATCTGGCCATCGTCATCGGCGAGCCCGACGGCAGTGAGCCCGTTCTGACACGCCTGCATTCGGAATGCTTTACCGGCGACCTGCTGGGCAGCCTGCGTTGCGATTGCGGCGACCAGCTACAAGGTGCGACGAAAGAGATCGCCGAACAGGGGTCCGGCGTTCTCCTGTATCTGGCGCAGGAGGGCCGGGGCATCGGGCTGGTCAATAAGCTGCGCGCCTATGAGCTACAGGATCGCGGTTTCGACACCATGGACGCTAACGAACAGCTGGGGTTTGACGCGGACGAGCGGGTCTACCTTCCGGCGGCCAAGATTCTGCGCCTGCTGGGGTTCGAGCGGGTGCGCCTGATGACCAACAATCCGGACAAGGTTTCGGCCCTGGCCAATTGCGGGATCAAAGTCGAAGAACGGGTGGCTCACACATTTCCGTCGAACGAACACAACGAAAGCTACCTTCGCACAAAGGCCGCCCGGGGCGGTCATATTTTCTAACAATTTCAACATGTTGCTTTAAACTTCCGGTTTTCCGGAGGGGACTGCCTTAACGCCTGCCCCGACCCCTGGCCGAGGCGCGGTATTAATTGCCGATACGGTTCCGATTCCGCGCTTTTTAAAGCCGTTCATTGTTCATAATCAATTGAATTTAAAGAAAAACCCGTTCTGGCATTGGTTTTGCGTAGTTAATGGCAAAACTTTAAGAACGGGAATAACGGTTATGAACACAATCAGCGAAAGCACCGCCCAATGGCGTCCCAGCGCCCAGTTGGCGGTCGCAACCCAGACCCAGACAATGTCTGGCAGCAACGCGCCTAAGGAAATCCCCAAGGTCGGCGACCCCGATACGAGTGCCGATGGGGAGGAAAATTTCAAAATTTTCGGTGACGACGGCTTCACCTTTCTCGACTTCATCGACATCATCAACCCCCTACAACACATCCCTATCGTCAGCACCTTTTACCGGGAAATGACCGATGACACCCTGGATCCCGGATCACGGGTTCTTGGCGGAACCCTGTTTTTCGGACCCATCGGCACCGTTGCCACTCTGGCAAACGTTCTGGTCGATGATGCCACCGGAAAAGACTTGGGGGAGCATGTCATGGCGATGTTCGAGGGCGAGCAGCCTAATCAGCCGCCGGGCCAGCCGGAAGTTTCCGACGCCGCGCCGAGCCAAACCGCCTTAGCCGGGCCTTTGACGGCACCTGCGTCCGGTGAAGCCGTGGATCCGGTGACCGCATGGGCCATTGCGGAGGCCTCCTATCGCCAAACCGCCGCCGGGAAAACGGCCCCGCGCACAAACCCCGGCCCACAGACGGGACAGCAACAGGCCTCCCTTCCCGAAACCATTTCGGTCGCCGAGTGGGCGCGTAGTGAGGCGTCTTATCGCCAGGGCATTTCGAAAACCGCACCGAAGTCCGCGGCCGCACCCGCCGCGCCGGCGAACAGCGCGCAGATTCCAGGCTGGACAAACGCCTCACCCTATACGACTCAGCCTTTGCAAAAACCGGGGCAAAAACCGGCGCAAAAACCGGCGCAAAGCCCGCAACACCAAGCGGCGCGTGGTCTTGATGCGCTATCGGATTTGCGCAAGGACCTGTTGGCCGGCGCCAAGCCGTCGACGGCACGGCCAGCGACCCGCCAAGCCCGCCAGCGGACGGCCACCCTTGCCGCCGCCAGTTATGCCCGCCAGCAGCAGGCCCAGGCCCCGATCCATGCCCAAAACCCGGCACAGGCCCGGCCGTCCGGGGCGATTGCCGCACAGGGCGGCTGGTTTTCCGAGACCATGCTGACGGCGCTTGGAAAATATGGGCCGGACGCCAATTTGGCCCAGCCGGCGAAGGTTCGGAACGCCCACTAAAAAACCCTTTTTCGCCGGGTTTGTTTCAACCTTTCGCCGCCAGCCGGATATAATGGGCCTATGAAAATCACGGTCCAGCCCCCCGATCATCTGACCTGGAACGGCCACACGGTGCGTTGCGCCCTGGGACGGGGCGGCGTCCATGCCGACAAACGCGAAGGGGACGGGGCCACACCGGCCGGGATTTTTCCCCTGCGCCGCGTCTTCTACCGGGCGGATCGCTTGCCGGTCCCGGAAACGGGCCTGCCCGTGCAAGCCATCGTTCCGGACGATGGCTGGTGCGATGACCCGGCTGATCCCGCCTATAACCGCCTGATCAAGCGCCCCTTTAGCGCCGGCCACGAAGAGCTGTGGCGCAACGATCGTATTTACGACGTGATCGTCGCGCTGGGCCACAATGACAACCCGCCGGCGCCAAACCTGGGCAGCGCAATTTTCCTGCATGTGGCGCGGCCCGGTTTCGAGCCTACGGAAGGCTGTGTCGCGCTTAAAATTGAAGACCTGCTGGTTCTGTTGTCCGCCTGCGACGAAACGTCGACCCTCATCGTCCCCGGGGCCGTTCCCGGCCCTTAACCCTCTGTTTCAGCCGGCCTGTAGGGCGGGCGCTCTCCGAAAATCGCCGTGCCGACGCGCACATGGGTGGCGCCGAAGCGGATCGCGGTTTCAAAATCTGCGCTCATGCCCATGCTCAACAGCTCCAGCCCGTTGCGCTTTGCCATTTCCCGGAGCAGGGCGAAATGCAAAGAGGCCTCTTCCTCACGCGGCGGAATGCACATCAGGCCTTTAACGGGAAGCCCAAACTCCTCCCGGCATTCCTTGATAAAGGCATCCGCCTGGGCCGGAAGGACGCCACTTTTCTGCGGTTCTTCGCCGGTGTTGACCTGAATAAGACACGTAGGCCGCCGGCCTGTTTTGTCCATATCCCTGGCAAGGGTGCGGGCCAGCTTTGGGCGATCAAGGGTGTGAATGACGTCAAACACCTCGAGCGCATGGCCGGCCTTGTTGCGCTGAAGCGGGCCCACGAGATGCAGTTCCGCATCCGGATAGGCGGCCTTCAGGGGCGGCCATTTGTCCAGGGCTTCCTGGACCCGGTTTTCGCCGAACACCCGGTGTCCGGCCTCAAGCGCCCGGCGGGAGGCGTCCGCCGGATGGCCCTTGGAAATGGCGATCAGGGTTACCGCCCCCTTAGGCCGCTCCGCTGCGGTTTCGGCCGCCTCGATGGCGTCGCCCACGGCTTGCAGGGATTTC
>JACNJX010000038.1 GCA_014382345.1 Alphaproteobacteria bacterium | reverse complement strand
TTCGACAAACCCATGGTCTATTACCCCCTGTCGGTGCTGATGCTGGCGGGCATCCGTGAAATCCTGATCATCAGTTCACCAAAGTTTTTGCCCATGTACCGCGATTTGTTCGGCGACGGCGAGCTCCTCGGGCTCGAAATCCAGTACGCCGAACAGGCTGCCCCCAACGGCTTGGCCGAAGCGTTCATTATTGGGCGGGATTTTGTCGGCAACGACCCGGTGGCGCTTATTCTGGGCGACAATATTTTTTACGGTCATGGCCTGTCGGGCCTGCTGGCAGACGCCTCGTCCCGCGCGGGCGGCGCCAGCGTGTTTGCCTATTGGGTGAAGGATCCCGAGCGATACGGCGTGGTTGAGGTCGCGGATGGAAACAAGGTCGTCGGCATCGAGGAAAAACCAAACCAGCCCAAATCCAACTGGGCCGTCACGGGGCTTTATATTTACGACAATCAGGTGCTGGATATTGCGGCAAACCTGACCCCGTCGGCCAGGGGCGAGCTGGAAATCACCGACGTCAACAAGGCCTACCTTAATCGCGGCGAGCTGAAAGTCGAATTCATGGGTCGCGGCTTCACATGGCTGGACACTGGTACCCACGCAACGCTGCTGCAGGCCTCCCAGTTCGTGGAAACCATCGAAAGCCGCCAGGGATTCAAGATTGCGTGTCTCGAAGAAATCGCACTGCGCAAGGGCTTCATCACGCTGGACGCCTTCAAAACCCTCGCCGAAAGTATGGGCAACGCCGACTACGGTACGTACCTGCAACGCATAGCGCGGGAACATGCGGAATAGTCGGGGCGGAATGTTTCGTATACGAAACTTGGCCGAGACGAAATAGGGGAAAAAATGAGAGGCGACGACAACCCAAACTCCGCAAACCCGATTTTGGCCTGCCCGGTCAAGCTACGCAATCCGTTTTCGGTGGAGCAACTTTCATTCCTGTCGCGCTTACATTCGTTCGCCCACCTACCCATGCGGCGGGTCGAGAAACGCTTTATCGGTAAACCGGCAAAGCGGATGATGCGGTTGCCGCACGGATGTTCGTGGGGGGATTTCAGGTCGTCTTTCAAGGTCGATATTCAGGGAGTTGCCAGGACAATAGTTGTCAATGCGCGGAACCTTCAGTTCGGTGCTCTTTACCAATCCCAGAACCGGCCCGTCTATGAGCCGGAGACCAGCGCTTTGCTGGATTTGCTGGTGGGTGACGGAGATGTCTTTTTCGATATCGGCGCCAACTGGGGGTATTACTCCGTCCTGATTGCCAGTCGGCCCGGATATTGCGGGCACATCAAGGCATTTGAACCCTTCCCGCCAACCCATCAGGATCTCGTTGGTGTCGTCGATCAGGCCGGTCTGGCGGATACGGTTGCTTGCTATTCCGAGGCCCTGTCGGATCACGACGACACAGGGACAATGGCTCCGTGGGACGGCATGCAATCGGGCTTGGCGCGCCTTGGACCGGCCAGGGATGAAAATGCGGGAAGACAGGAGGTTTCCGTCCGCCGCCTCGATTCTCTGGACGTGGGTTTCCCGGACGTCATCAAAATTGATGTCGAGGACCATGAGGCGGAAGTCTTCGCCGGGGCCGAGGCGACATTGCAACAGGCCGCGCCTTTTATTGTCTTTGAAAACTGGCTGAACAAGGACCGACCGGAAGTGACCATGGAACCTTATAGGGTTCTGTCTGGACACGGGTGCCGGTTTTTTGTCGTCGGTTGGGCGGGGGACGGTGAGCCTCGGTTCTGTGTTCCCGAGCTACCCGCGCCCGAGGGGCCGACGCTTGCATTGATACCCCTCGAGCCGGATAGCCGTTTCTTTTTTGCCGGTCAGCTAAACATTCTGGCCGTCCCGCCCCAGCGGATGGACAGGCTGCACGAGATCTTTTCGCCGCTTTGACCTACAAAATAAACTTGCTCAGATCCGTGTCCTTGGCCAGGGCGGCGACTTTGTCGTTGACGTAGGCGGCGTCGATGGTGATGGCGTCGCCGGAACGTTCGGAAGCGTCGAAGCTGATTTCCTCGACCAGTTTTTCCATGACCGTTTGCAGGCGGCGCGCGCCGATGTTTTCGACCCCGGTGTTGATCTCGGCGGCCAGATCGGCGATCTGTTCGATGGCGTCGTCGGTGAACGTCAGCGTGACCTCCTCGACCCCCATGAGCGCCGTGTACTGCTTGATCAGCGAGGCTTCGGGTTCGGTTAGGATTCTCACGAAATCGTCACGGGTCAGGGCCTTCAACTCCACCCGGATGGGCAGACGGCCCTGCAATTCGGGCAGCATGTCGGCGGGTTTGGACATGTGAAACGCGCCGGATGCGATAAACAGGATGTGGTCGGTTTGCACCGCGCCGTACTTGGTCGATACCGTCGTTCCTTCAATTAGCGGCAAAAGGTCGCGCTGCACGCCTTCGCGCGAAACGTCGGCGCCAACGCGGTCGGCCTTGGCCGTGATCTTGTCGATTTCGTCGAGAAACACGATGCCGTTGTTTTCCACCATGTCGATGGCTTCCTTGACCACCTTGTCCTCGTCCAGCAGCTTGTCGCTTTCTTCCGCCATGAGGACTTCGTAGGATTCCGTAACGGACATTTTCTTGGGCTTGGTGCGCCCGCCGCCGAACGCCTTGCCCAGCATGTCGTTCAGATTGACCATGCCCATCTGCGAGCCGGGCATGCCGGGGATGTCCATGGTGGGCAGGCCGATCCCGCCGGCGTCGGAAACGTGAACTTCAATTTCCTTTTCGCCCAGCTGGCCATCGCGCAGCATCTTGCGGAATTTCTCGCGCGTGTCCTTGCTGGCGTTTTCACCGACCAGCGCGTCAATGACCCGCTCCTCGGCCTGCAGCTCGGCCTTGGCCGTCACCTGCTTGCGCATGCGTTCGCGGATCATGTGGATGGCGATCTCCATCAAATCGCGCACAATCTGCTCCACATCGCGGCCCACGTACCCAACCTCGGTAAATTTGGTGGCTTCGATTTTCACGAACGGGGCCTGGGCCAGCTTCGCCAGACGGCGCGAAATCTCGGTTTTGCCGACGCCGGTGGGGCCGATCATCAGGATGTTCTTGGGCAGCACTTCTTCGC
>JACNJX010000091.1 GCA_014382345.1 Alphaproteobacteria bacterium | reverse complement strand
AAGACGGCCAAGGGCATGGGTGCTGCCGGGGCCAACAGGCTGGGCCGTTTGAGATGCAGTTGGTGGCGGGGTCTGCGCCGGGGTTCCGCCTTTTGCAGGGTGTTGGAGCGGCTGGGGCGCAGGGACCGAACGGCCCCTGGCGAGAGACAGATTCAGGTTGCGAATGTCCTTTTCCAGGCGTCCCATTCTGTCCAGGATCACCTTCAGTTCTTCCTGGCCTTGCGCCAGGGCGTCGGTGGCGATCATCCCGGACAACACACCGGACAACATAATCGCAAACGCAACCGGAAGAACCAACACCCCCCGGCGGCTTTTGCAGCCGCGCCGGTCGAGCATGTGTTTAAGCCGAAAAATCATTCTCTTAGTCCTTTGACCCCCAGTCCTTTAGCCCCTGGGTCCTTTGGCGCATATAGCACCCCGGTTCTCCAGACATGGAAATACAGGATAAACGGGGGATTTCCCTCTCATGGTGGGGCGCATTGTGCGGCGCATTCTAGGCAAAATTATGGCGCTTGCCCACCCCGGCCGGGCCGGAAGGACAAACGCCAAATTTCTTCCCGGTAACGGGCGGCTGAGTTAGCTGCCGGCGCCCGATATCCTGGTAACGCCACGGCGATTCTGCGCCCAGGCGGCATTGGTGGAGCCAACGGCAACAGGACGTTCCTTACCGTAGGAAATGGTTTTCATGCGGGCCGGGTTAATACCCTGCGACGCCAGATAGTCCTTGACCGAATTAGCACGGCGTTCGCCGAGGGCAAGGTTGTATTCGCGTGTTCCGCGTTCGTCACAATGCCCTTCGATGGTAAAGGTCACGGAAGGATTGGCCTTCAACCAGGCAGCCTGACGATCCAGGGTCTGGCGCGCATCCGTTTTCAAATTGTATTTGTCGAAATCGAAAAAGACGCGGTCGCCAACGCTGACCACCAGGTCTTCCTGCGAACCGGGCGTAATGCCGGTGCCGAGAGGAGCCGAGAAGGTTTCCACCGGCTTAGCACCGGCAACTCCGCTACCACCGGCGGCGCCGCCGGTCGACGCGGATTCACAAGCTGAAACGAGAACAATGGCCGCAAATAGGCCCAAAATCTTATAACGCATTTAGATCTCCATCACCGGGACAAGTGAATCGATAATGTACTGCGCTTAGTGCGCAGACGTTAACCATTTGGCCGAAATGACCACTAACACCATTGTAGTAAAGGGAAAAATAAGCAATTCCAAGCGTTTTTTTTAACTGACGGATTTTATACACAATATGACGGGAAACCGCGACTAGCGAATGAGTGGAGACCAGGCGGGATCGGACGCATCCACAGGGGTTAATACCTCGCGCTCGTTGTAGCCCGTCAAATCAATGCTATAGAGCCTGGACCCTCCACCGCTGCCGTCCTTCTTGGTCGGTTGCTGGCGGAAAAACATCACAACCCGCCCGTTAGGCGCCCAAGTCGGCGCCTCGACCAGAAAATCCTCGGCCAGGAGGCGTTCGCCGCTGCCGTCGGTCCGCATCACGCCGATATAGAACCGCCCGCCGGTAAATTTGGTAAAGGCTATCAGGTCGCCCCGGGGCGACCAGACCGGCGTCGCATACCGACCCTTGCCGTAACTGATGCGCCTGACACCGCGCCCGGAAGAACTCATCACATACAACTGTTGCGTTCCGCCGCGATCCGAGTTGAAAACGATCTGGTCCCCGTCCGGAGAAAAGCTGGGTGACGTGTCGATGGCCGAATGTTTCGTCAATTGCTGTACCGCCCGTGTCCGGAGGTCCATGACGTAAATTTCAGAATTGCCGTCCTTGGCCATGCTCATGATGACCTTCTGGCCATCCGGCGAAAACCGGGGGGCAAACGTCATACCGGGAAAGTCGCCAAGGACTTCCTGGTTTCCGTTGTCGATGTTGAAGATATAGACCCGGGGAAGATTGCCATAAAAAGACAGGTAGGTGATTTCCTGAAGCGTCGGCGAAAACCGGGGTGTCAGGACCAGGGCTCCGCCATCGGTAAGAAACTTATGGTTCTCTCCGTCCTGATCCATGATCGCCAACCGCTTAATGCGCCGGGTGACGGGACCGGTTTCCGAAATATAAACGATGCGGGTATTGAAGTACCCTTCCTCGCCGGTAATTCTCTTATAAATAGCATCGGCAATGATGTGCGCGACCTGACGCCAGTTGTCGGCGACGGTGACATAGGCCAGCCCCACCATCTGCTGTTCGGCGAACACGTCCCACAAGCGGAATTCCACCCGCAGTTGGCCGTTGTCGATAACCTGCACCCGGCCCTGGACCAGGGCCTGGGCATTGATGACCCGCCAGTCCCCGAAACGCGGCAGGGTTTGAAGCGCGATATTTGTCTGAATGAAGGCGCCTTGGTCGATCGGCCGGAAAAGCCCGGAGCGTTCCAGGTCGGCGGCGACGACGTTCGAGATATCCTGCCCGAACTGAATTTCGTCACTGGTCAGACCGATGAACCCGGTGACCGCAATGGGAAGCGGTTCGACCTTGCCCTGGGTAATGTCGATCCTCAGTTCGGCCCGAACGGGCAAGGCGAAAACCAGCACCAATCCCAGCGCCGCAAAGACGCGCCATCCCTTTTTCATCATACGCCTGCCCTTATTTGTCATGCCTGTCATATTCAGAACATCTGCCGGGGATCGAAAATCAGAATCATGTTTTGCCATTGTTGATATTTTTCCGGTGGTAGCTTTAGCGGATTACAGCGAGGATTCAAGACTGCCCTGAGAGCGCTTTCCGCTGCGGAGCGGAAAAACGGGTCCGTTTGCAGCCGGGCCTGGTTCAGGATACGGGCCTGGCGCACAGTTCCATCGGGGTTCATGGCCATCTTGATTTCGATGCTCAAATCTTCGGCTTCCCTGGCGCCGGCGGGCAGGCTCCAGCATTCCCGGATCTGCTGGCGCACCATGTCGATCTCACTGATCGCAAGTGGCCGCTCGGGGTTATGCCGGGCCGTGGGGGATGCCAGCGCCTGGGCCATTTGCTCCTCGAAAGTCTGTTTTTTCTTCTTTTCTTCCGGCTTCTTTTCCTTTTTTTTGTCTTTCGGCTTCGGCTGGTCCTTTAATTTTTCCACGGTCTTCAGGACCGAGGCAAAGGCGTCCGGCGGCTTCGGCTTGCGCCGGGGCTTGACCTTGGCCAGCTTGCGGACGGGCTTCGGCTTCTTGGCCTCGGGCTTGGGTTTCGGTTTAGGCTTCGGCTCAGGTTTCGGTTCTTTTTTCGGTTCTGGCGGCAGCGCCTCGACCTCTTCCTTTTCCTTGGGCGGCGGAGGCGGAGGCGGGGCCGACTTGGGCGGCGGTGGTGGTTTCTTAGGCGGCTCTTCCTTCTTGAACTCCTTTTCGGGTTTTTTGTCTGGCTTAGCCGCTGGCGGCGGGGCGTTGGTCATCTCCGCCACGTTGACGATTTCGACCATGATCGGCGTTTCGGTCATCAACGGCTCTGATTGAATATACGGCAGGCCGAAATACCCGATCACTATGATCGCGGTGTGCAGAAAAACCGAAAATCCAATTGCATTACGCATTCTAATTATAATTACTTTGCCGGCCGTTTACTTTTTCCGCCGCAGGCGTTTCTCGAGCTGCCCGGTGACCAGGGCGACTTTTCTGTAACCCGCGGCATT
Organism: Alphaproteobacteria bacterium; assembly: GCA_014382345.1. Classification (GTDB taxonomy): domain Bacteria; phylum Pseudomonadota; class Alphaproteobacteria; order Rhodospirillales; family Casp-alpha2; genus Casp-alpha2. Next base: position 12,256 of record JACNJX010000091.1, on the reverse strand, counting down.
GATGTTTCCCATCACTTCCATGACCCGGCCATAGTTCACGGACTTGTCGCCGCGCACGAATATGCGAATGTCGGGGTTGTTGCCGGTGATGGCGTTCAGCCTGGGCAGTAGCCCTTCCAGTTCGATCTCCGTTTCCTGAAGATAAATCTGCCCTTCGGCGTTGACGGTTATGGCGAGCGGTTCGTCCTCGCCCCGGATCACGGACGCCTTGGTCTTCGGCAGGTCGACCGGTACACCGACCGTCAGCAGTGGCGCCGTCACCATGAAAATAATCAGCAGCACCAGCATCACATCGACCATGGGGGTGACGTTGATGTCCGCCATCGGCGCAGTCCGCCGGGAATGGCGCCGGGCCCGGCCCTTCCCCCGGCTGAGGTGGGCGACCATGGTCAGGCCGTTCCCTTGTCGTCCATTTCCCGCGACAGGATGGCGGAAAATTCACCGGCGAAACTGTCCAGGCGGCCCGCGTACCGGTCCATATCCTTGGTCAGTTTGTTGTAGGCGACCACGGCGGGGATCGCCGCCAGCAGGCCCAGCGCCGTCGCGAACAGGGCCTCGGCAATGCCGGGGGCGACGACGGCAAGGCTGGTGTTTTTGGAAATGGCGATCGCCTGAAAGCTGTTCATGATGCCCCAAACGGTGCCGAACAGACCGATAAACGGCGCCGTCGACCCGGTGGTGGCGAGAAAGGTCATGCTCTTTTCCGTCCGGTCCATTTCCCTATCCAGCGTAATCTGCATGACCCGGTCGATGCGGTCCGACACGCCGACCCGGGTATCGGAAACGCCGGCGCCCCTGGTCGAGGTCCGGCGCCATTCGCGCATGGCCGAGACAAACACCGCCGACATGGGATCGCGCGGCGCGCTGGATATCCGTTCATACAACTCGTCCAGAGAATTGCCCGACCAGAAGGCCTGCTCGAATTCCGACGAACGGCCATTCAGGCGTCGCAGCGTGACCACCTTGTCGAAGATAATCGCCCAGCACCAGACCGATGCCAGCAGCAGCAGAATAATGACAGCCTTGACCACCACATCGGCCCTGATAAACAGTGACCAGATGGAGAAATCCAGATTTGCAACGGAACCGCCCAGTGTCGCGGCCTCAATGATTTGGTTTTCCATATATTGACCTCAATCGTTCCCTTCAGAGGGATGCCTCATAAATTTGTCAAAAGTTTGGTAAATTTTGCACCACTTCCCGTTTCGTCTTACGTCCTGGCCTCTTCAAGCCGTTTACGGATTTCCGTCGGCAGCCTTGCCGCCCCCCCGTCCAGAGACATACAGGCCAGTTTCAGTTCCATGCGAACCAGATCAGCGCCGTCCAGGCGCACCGTCTGCTCCAGGGTCAGCGAAGCGCCTCCGATCGCAAGCACGCGGGTTTCCACCGCCAGCAGATCGTCCAGTTTTGCAGGTTTGACAAAGTCCATGGCACACCACTTGACGGCAAACGCCACCTTCTGCTCCTTCATCATACGGCTGCTTTCGATACCCAGATGGCGCAGCCATTCGGAGCGTGCGCGTTCGGCAAAGCGCAGATAATTGGCGTAGTAAACGATGCCGCCTGCGTCGGTGTCCTCGTAATAGACCCGAACCGGGAGCACATGAATGCCGTTCCGAAATGAACCGGCGGCTTCAGTCATCGGCGCCGCCATCGCCGCCCGGTTTAACTTCCGCCAGCAGTTCCAGTTGCTGAACGCCTTCCGGCTCGGCCAAGCCCAGATGCCGGTAGCCTTCCGCCGCAAGCGCTCGGCCGCGCGGCGTGCGCAGCAGGAACCCCTGTTGCATCAGATAGGGTTCGATCACGTCTTCGATGGTATCGCGTTCTTCCGAGAGCGCCGCGGCAAGGGTTTCGACGCCGACCGGGCCGCCGGAAAACTTGACCGCGATACAGTCCAGGTAACGCCGGTCCATTGCGTCCAGTCCGCGCCCGTCGACGTCCAGCTTTTGCAGCGCCGCATCGGCGGCTTTAGCGTTAACGGAGGTGGCGCCGTCATGGGCGGCGAAATCCCGCACCCGGCGCAACAGGCGTCCTGCGACCCTGGGTGTGCCACGTGAACGGCGCGCAATCTCCGCCGCCCCGTCCGGCGTCAGGTCCATGGACAGCAGCCCGGCGCCACGGGTGATGATGCTTTCCAGTTCTTCCGCCGTATAGAAGAACAGGCGCATGGGGATGCCGAAGCGTTCGCGCAGCGGCGTCGTGATCAGGCCGGACCGTGTCGTCGCCCCGACCAGGGTGAAGGGCGGAAGGTCAATGCGCACGGAGCGCGCCGCCGGGCCTTCGCCGATAATAAGGTCGAGCTGAAAATCCTCCATCGCCGGATAGAGGATTTCCTCGACCGCCGGACTGAGGCGGTGAATTTCATCAATAAACAAAACGTCGCGGGGCTGAAGGTTGGTCAGGATCGCCGCCAGATCGCCGGCCTTGGCGATGACCGGACCGGAGGTCGCGCGGAAGCCGACGCCCAGTTCATGGGCGACGATCTGCGCCAGGGTCGTCTTGCCCAGCCCCGGCGGCCCGTAAAACAGGACATGGTCCAGAGCCTCGCCCCGCTTCGCGGCGGCGGACACGAACACCCGGAGGTTCTCGCACAATTGCCGCTGGCCGACGAAATCATCCAGACGGTGCGGGCGCAGCCCGGTTTCAACTCCGGCTTCGTTCCCACCGTCTGCCCTGTCGTCTTCGCTGATAGTGGGGGCGACCATGCGGCTGTCATCGGCCATGTCTAAGCGCTCCCTTTGGCGTTCATCGGAGCCAGCTCGCCCAAACCGCCCCGGATCAGGGCTTCAACGGTGGCCTCCCCGCCCAGTTTGCCGGCGGTGCGGCTGACGGCGGACAGCGCCTGTGACGGCTGATAACCCAGGTTGACCAGCGCCGAGGCGGCATCGGCGATGGCCCCGCCCCCGGCTTCGCCTGGCGCCAGACTTCCGGCATCCACCGCGCCCGGCAGGCTTCCCAGGGCGATGGACCCGACCTTGTCTTTCAATTCGCTTAAAATTCGCGTCGCCAGCTTCGGCCCGACCCCCGGCGCCTGGGTGATCATCCCCTTGTCAGCAGCGGCGATGGCCTGCGTCAACTGATCCGGCGACAGCACCGACAGCATGCCCAGCGCCACCTTGACGCCGACGCCCTGCACCGTGGTCAGCAACTTGAACCAGTCGCGTTCCAACGCATCGAAAAAACCATAGAGATGAATATGGTCTTCGCGGACATGGGTCTCGATCAGCAGTTCCGCCGCCTCGCCTGCGCCCAGACGGCCAAGCGTTCGCCTGGAACAGAACACCAGATAGCCGACGCCGGCGACATCAATTATAGCCCAATCCTCGCCGGCGCTGTCGATCAGGCCCTTGAGCTTGGCGATCATTTCGCGCCCCCGGTGACCACGGACAATTCGGCCAGTGCCAATTCAGCCTGTTTCAATTCAGCCTGGGCCTGAGCACTGTCGCGGTGATGCGCATGGCAGATGGCGACGGCCAAGGCGTCGGCGGCGTCCGCGTTGGCGATATCGGCCCCCGGCAGCAGCGTCTTGACCATCATCTGGACCTGGCCCTTGTCCGCATGACCGGTGCCGACGACTGACTTTTTAATCAGGTTGGGGGAATATTCGGTGACGCTTAAGCCCGCCTTGGCCGGCACCAGAAGGGAGACCGCCCGCGCCTGGCCCAGCTTCAGGGTTGAGGCCGGGTTCTTGTTGACGAAGGTTTCCTCGACGGCGGCCTCGGTTGGTTCGAACTGTTCAAGAATCCGGGTCAGGCCGTCATGCAATTGCACCAAACGGTCGGCCAGCGACAAGCGGGAGTCCGATTTTACGGACCCGTTGGCGACATGGCTCAGCCGGTTGCCGCGAACGTCCAAAACGCCCCAGCCGGTGGTCCGCAGGCCCGGATCAAAGCCGATCAGTCGAATCGCTGCCTCCTGTTGTTCGTGCTCATGCGCTCAGGCGTTCGAGCACATCGTCGGCGATGTCGAAATTGGCGGCCACCCGCTGCACGTCGTCGTTTTCTTCCAAAGCGTCCAGCAGCTTGAGCAGCGTCTCGGCGTCTTTTTCATCGACGGCGACGACGTTTTGCGGCTTCCAGTCGAGCCTGGCGTCCTCGGCATCGCCGAATTGTTTCTCCAGCGCGTCGCGGACGGTGGAAAAATCATCCGGATCGCATGTCACTTCATGGCCCTCGCCGGTCGATTCCACGTCCCCCGCGCCGGCGTCCAGGGCGGCTTCGAACATGTCATCGGTGCTCGCCGCTGCGGTGCCGTAGACGATCAATCCGACCCGGTCGAACATGAAACTGACCGAACCGGTTTCGCCGAGGTTACCGTTGTATTTGGTGAACGCTGCGCGGACTTCGCTGGCGGTGCGGTTGCGATTGTCGGTCAGGGCCTCGACAATGACGGCGACGCCGCCGGGGCCATAGCCCTCGTAGCGGATTTCCTCATAGTTGGTATCGTCGCCGCCGCCGCTGCCCTTTTTGATCGCGCGCTTCATGGTATCGCCCGGCATGTTGGCGGCCTTGGCGGCGGCAATGGCGGTGCGCAGGCGCGGATTCATGTCCGGGTCGGGCTGGCCGGTTTTGGCCGCCACGGTCAGTTCACGGATCAACTTGGTAAAGACCTTTGCCCGCTTGGCGTCCTGGCGGCCCTTGCGGTGCATGATGTTCTTGAATTTTGAATGACCGGCCATATTCCGATCGTCCCCCTAGACTTGGAAAAATCACGATTGTTTATACTACATGTAGTAGGTGAACGCACGGGTGTCGTCCACCCTTTATGTCATCCAAAGGTGTCAAATATGTGTCGCTAAAAACCCAGCCGGAGACATAGCAAAATGGACTGGCTGCGCACCATGAGGGGGAAACAACAGAATAAGTGTCTCGTTACATATTTGTTACAAATTGAAACAACAGGTAGCAAAACCGTATACACGGGCGGGCTAGACTTTAAAAATCAAGAAACTGCCGCAGGGAAACAGTCGGCAAAACAGAGAGGACTTAATGAAACGACAATTCTTCCGGGCCATGCGCTTCCTGGCTCTGGCCGGAGCCTTGCTGCCCTTCCTGTCATTTCAGGCGGGAGCCGTTGAACTGGGAATGACGCCGAGCCACGTCGTGTCCTTGTGGACCAATATCAACAATGTCCTGCTTACCGTTAGCAAAGACCTGGCCGACGGAGAGACATTTTCAAAGAAACTGGCAGACATGCCGCCACAGGCCGTTACCGGCAAAAAACCCGGAGACGTCCTCAAAAAGCTGGTCATCTTCCGCGAAAGAATGGACGCCATGGCCGGCTTCGTCGGCATCAAATTTTCCAAAATCTACAAGGATCCCGATGGAGGAGAGGTCACGCCCAGCGTGGTCTATTTCAATTCCGGGCACATCCTGGATACGTCGGTCCTGATGCTGCACAATTTCCAGCCGAAACGCCTGATCAGTGAGTTCTATACCCGCCACGACCTCAAGGGAAAGACACCGGACGACGCCTTCGCCATGATCGACCTCGCCGACCGGCGGATACTGGCCATTTTCGATCACGCCAAGGACACGGTCGTGTCGCCGAAATATCTGGCCCGTCTGGCTGAAACCCGTCTGGCTGAGAATGAAAAAGCTAATAACAGCGAAAAATAATCCGGTAATCCGAAGGGATTGTTTGAAGGATATAACAGGTTACCGGGGAGAATATTAATGCCGAACTTAAAAATTACCACATTGGGAAACGCGATTTCCGCCGTCATGGCGATCTCCGTTGCTGCCGTGATCGGAATTACCTTCATCACCATCAACGGAACGGATATCGTCAACAAAAGCTGGCAGGATTTTGAAAGCGGGCCGGCGAAGAAAATAGGCTATCTGCAGGATTTGAGCTCCAGCATCGGTTTCGGCGGAATGATCCATAAATACAAAAGCTTCGTGCTGCACCAGAACACGCCGCGGATTGTCGAAACCCAGGAAAAGATCCGTTCCGCCATGGGCGCGCTGGCATCCTACCGCACCCTTGGCGTCAACGAAGCGGAGGCAGCGGCCCTGACGACGCTGGATACGATGATTTTGGAATACGCGGATGGTCTGGCCGAAGCCGAACAGATGGCCCAGGACGGCGAAGAGCCGAAAACCATCGATTCGGAAATCTGGCTGATGGAGGACGAAGCCATCCAGGCCATCGGCGTCCTCGGCATGGAAATCGACAAGGCCCGCGCCGAGAGCGCCAGCGCCGTCTACGCCGCCGTCGACAGGGTTTCTTCCATCGCCAAAACCGGGGGCACCGCGCTTTCCGTCACGCTTGGTATCGGCGTGTTGGTGATGGTCTGGTTCACCACCTTTCACCTTGGCCGGTCTTTGAACCAAATGACCCAGGCCATGGGGGCGCTGGCCGGCGGCGACAAGACCGTCGATGTTCCGGCGACCGGGCGAACCGATGAGATCGGCGAAATGGCCGATGCGGTCCAGGTGTTCAAGGACAACATGACCAAGAACGACGAACTGATTGCCGAAACGGAACGTCAGCGCAAACTGGCCGAGGAAGAGGAAAATAACCGCAGACTCAGGACCGAGGAACGTGCCAAGCAGGAGGCGGAGGCCGAAGAAGAACGCCAGAGCAAGGCCATGGAAGACCGCAAGGCCCTGATGGCCAAGATGGCGGACGACTTCGAAGCTTCCGTCGGACAGGTCGTGCATTCGGTGGCGACATCGTCCGACAATATGCAGACCTCTGCGCGCACCATGTCGAGCACGGCGGATGAAACCAATTCCCAGTCGACCATTGTCGCGGCGGCGGCGGAACAGGCGGCGACCAATGTGGAAACGGTGGCCGCGACGGCCGAAAGACTGTCCAGTTCGATCAGCGAAATCAGCCGCCAGGTGGCCCAGTCGTCGGAAATTTCATCCAACGCCGTCCGTCAGGCGCAGCAAACCGACCGCCAGGTCCAGGGCCTTGCCACGGCGGCGGAGAAGATCGGCGAAGTGGTCGGCCTGATTTCCGACATCGCCGAGCAGACCAACCTGCTGGCCCTGAACGCCACCATCGAAGCGGCGCGGGCTGGCGACGCCGGCAAGGGCTTTGCCGTGGTGGCGTCCGAGGTCAAAAACCTGGCCAGCCAGACGGCGACGGCGACCAGCGAGATCGAAACCCAGATCAGCGGCATTCAATCCGCCACCAAGGAGGCCGTCGAAGCCATCCAGGGCATCGGCAAGACCATCAGCGAGGTCGATGACATTGCGTCCGCCATCGCAGAAGCGGTGCAGGAGCAATCCGCAGCGACGCAGGAAATCTCGCGTAACGTCAAGGAGGTCGCCAGCGGCACCTTCGAGGTGACGAACACCATTTCCGGTGTCACCCAGGCGGCCAGCGAAACCGGCCAGGCAGCCGACCAAATCCAGGAAGCCGCCAGCCAATTGTCCTCCCAATCCGAGATGCTGCAGCAGCAGGTGGACAGCTTCCTGGCCGAGGTCCGGGCCGGCTAGATCGGGCTTCAGATCGGCGACATTCAGGCCGCCACCCAAGAGGCCGTCACCGCCATCCAGGGTATCGGCAAGACCATCGGCGAGGTCAATGAGATCACAACGACCATCGCATCCGCCGTCGAGGAACAGTCTTCTGCGACCCAGGAGATCGCCCGCAACGTCGAACAGGCTTCCGCCGGCACCAGCGAGGTGACGTCCAACATCACCAACGTTATCCAGGGCGCCGGCGAAACCGGCCATGCCGCGGGGCAGGTGCTGGATGCCTCGGGCGGGCTATCGACCCAGGCCGAAGCCTTGCGCAAGGACGTTCAGAAATACCTGGAGGACGTCAAGGCGGCTTAAGTCGGCGATCGTCAACCGCACTGAACAAAGGCGGCGGCGCTGGAAAAAATTCCGGCGGCGCCGTGTTTTTTTAATCCGTTGCTATTCCGGCCAGATTTCACGCAAGCGCCCGCCCATCCTGAGCGGCCCGACGTTTGTCGCCAGACCGTTGGCGTCGTTGGTTTCCACATAGACCGCGCATAGCGTAGCGTCGCCTTCCGCCGGCTCGAGCCGGCCCTGCGGCATCTTGGTCGTGAAGCGGCTGGTTGCCAGTTCCTTTTTCATGCCGATCACGGAATCATAATCACCCGTCATGCCGATATCGGTCTGAAACGCCGTGCCGCCCGGCAGGATTTGCGCGTCCGCCGTCGGCACATGGGTATGGGTGCCGACCACCGCCGAGACGCGGCCATCCAGGAAATGCCCCATGCCCTGTTTCTCACTCGTCGCCTCGCCGTGGAAATCGACCAGGATGGCATCCACCGTCTGGCCCAGCCGGTGATTCCTCAGCGCCTCCTCGACGGCGGCGAACGGGTCATCCAGCGGGTCCATGAACAGCCGTCCCATGGGATGCAGGACCATGACCCTGCGGCCCGAGGCGGCCTCGAAAATACCCGTACCGACGCCGGGGGTGCCTTCCGGATAGTTCATCGGCCTGAGTAGTTTTTCATCGCCATCGATGTAGTTGATGATTTCGCGCTGGTCCCAGACATGGTTGCCGGTGGTGATGACGTCGGCGCCGGCGTCATAGAAGCTCTTGCAGATCTTGTCGGTAATGCCGAAACCGTGCGCAGCGTTTTCGCCGTTGACGACAACGAAATCCAGGTCCAGACGCTCGCGGATTTCGGGCAGGTTCTCCTCAAGCACCCGGCGGCCGGCCTTGCCCACCACGTCGCCGCACAACAGCATTTTCATCGGTTTTTTATCTCCCGGGGGATTTCCAAGACGCCGCTATCGGTCACCATCCAGTCCAGCGCCTCATCGGTGGCCGTACGCGGCACACTGTCCACCAACTGGGACTGATAGGCAACGCCCACCGCGACAACCGGACCGGAAGCCCGCAACCGAGCCAGGGTACGGTCATAAAAACCGCCGCCCCAGCCCAGCCGGTATCCCTGGGCATCGAAGGCCAGCAGCGGCACCAGAACGATTGCCGGGGTAACCTCGGGCTCATCCGGACCGGGATGGCGGGTGCCGAAATCGCCGTCCTCAAGAACAAGGCCGGGACGCCAGCGGCGGAAAATCAATGGCGCATCCTTGGCCACGACCACCGGCAGGGCGATCTCGCGGCCCTCTTCGGCAAGCCGGGTCAATAATGGGCGGACATCCATTTCATCGGCCATCGGCCAATATCCGGCAACGGAACCCAAGACGGAACCGGAAGGAAAGTCGGCAGCAATTTTTGAGAAATTCTCCGCCAGCCGCACCGCCGCCTGCTCGCCGGCGCCACCCGCCCAGGTCTTCCTGGCGTCCCTGGCGGTCCGTCGGAGTTGCTGTTTTTCCTCATCAACGGAGTCAACGGACATACCAGCCAAACAAACCATTAATAGCAAAGTGAAAAGTTAAAGCGGACGGCCCCGCACCGGTCGTTGGCGTAAGAACCCATTGTGGCCTATTTGTGTAGGTGGGCGCCATATACCGGGTCCACGGACCCGGCAGGGACAGCTCCCGAGGGATCGGAATAGCCCCAGAGATATCTGTGCCTGACGAACCGGGCAGCGACCGCCCTGCCTTTACTTAAGCCTGTTCGAGGCGTTCGGCAATGGTTTCGATACGCTGGGCCAGGTCCTCGATATTGGCGCTGAGGTTTTCTTCGGCGCTCAACATGGCCGAAGCCCCGGCATCCGCAGTTCGCGCCACCTCCAGCTCCGCATAAACGTCCGACAACTCATCGGCCAGCAACAGGGACACCATGACCAGCAGGCGGGCATCGCCGACCTGTCCGACGGCGGCCACCAGTTCGCCGATTCGGTTGTCTACATAAGACCCCAGCCGGGTAAGGTGGGCTTCCTGGCCGTCGTCGCAGGCAACCTGGTATTCGCGTCCGTTGATGGTGACGGTGACTTGGGCCATGACTTCAGACGTCCTTATTTTGCGCCCCAGACGGGGCGGCTCCGATGACGGCTTTGAGCCGCCCGATGGCGCCATCCAGGCGGCCGGATACGGTCTCGTTGACGGACTTCAGGGTGTCGTTTTCCTTACGAAGGGCTTCCAGTTCGCCACTCAGCTTTAGGGCGGCGTCCGCATCCGGGCCTTCCGGCGAACCGGAAGCGGCCCGGTTATCCAGCGCCGCCTCAAGGCGTGCCACCGCCGCATCCAGCCGGGCGCGGGCGCGTTCGACCTTGGTGGGTTTCTGTAAATTGGATTTCGTCACTGGACCGTCTTTGCTTCCCTGGATTCCGGGCGCTTCGCCTAAGGGAAAGCGCACCGGACCGTATCGGCAGGATAAGCCGGGGCCATTCGCAAGGTCAACGTCCGCCTGAACAATCCGGCCTAACCCGTTAGGACATTTGGAAAAATCACTCAAGGCGCCGGGCCGTGAAAGAGACCATGAACCGGGACCTTGTCAGAATCTGTTTGACGAAAGCTGTCTATCCCTTAATTTGCGCCCCGAGGAACGATCAAAGCCCGGTCGGCGAATGCCTAAGACATTCCAGGAGCCGGGCAAAAAATGGGAGAAAACACTCGAGGTCAGAATTTTTTATGATCCAGTGTTTTAGGGAGTCCTTAAATGGCCTTACGCGTAGCAATTAACGGTTTCGGACGAATCGGCAGGCTGGTCCTGCGGGCAATTATAGAATCCGGCCGCACGGATATCGAAGTCGTCGGCATCAACGATCTCGGCTCGGTGGACATGAACGCCCACCTGCTGAAATATGATTCCGTTCACGGCACTCTGTCTAACGAAATTGAAGTCGACAAGGACACCATCGACGTCGGCAACGGCCCCATCCGGGTCACCGCGGAACGCGACCCCGCGGACCTGCCGTGGAAAGATCTGGAAGTCGATATCGCCTTCGAATGCACCGGCTTTTTCGTCGACCGCGAGTCCGCCTCCAAGCACATCGATGCCGGCGCATCCAAGGTTCTGATTTCCGCACCCGGCAAGGATGTCGACATGACCGTCGTTTACGGCGTCAACCATGACAAGCTGGAAGCCCACCACACCGTGGTCTCCAACGCGTCGTGCACGACCAACTGCCTGGCCCCGGTCGCCGATGTCCTGAACAAGCTGGTCGGCATCGAAAAGGGCTTCATGACCACCATTCACTCCTACACCGGTGATCAACGCCCGCTCGACACCCTGCACTCGGATGCCCGACGGGCCCGGGCCTGCGCCCTGTCCCTGATCCCGGCATCAACCGGTGCGGCGAAAGCCGTTGGCCTTGTGCTTCCGGAATTGGCCGGAAAGCTGGACGGCACCGCCATCCGCGTGCCGACGCCGAACGTGTCGCTGATCGACCTGAAGTTCACCGCCGGTCGGGACACCTCGATTGAAGAAATCAACCAAGCCATGAAAGAAGCCGCCAACGGCCCGCTCAAAGGCGTGATGGGGTATGTCTCGGCGGAACTGGTTTCGGTTGACTTCAACCACAACCCGGCAAGTTCCAGCTTCGATTCCACCCAGACCCAGGTTATCGATGGTAACTTCGTCCGGGTTCTGAGCTGGTACGATAACGAGTGGGGCTTCTCCAACCGGATGCCCGACACCGCCCTGGCCATGCACAACGCCGACTAACGCTTTACAGTTTCGGCCCAAGACAACGTCCTTCGCCGGAAACGGCGGAGGACTTTTTCTTTTGGGGCTTTTGTTTTCCGCAAATGCGTCTTCGCGGATGATTCCATCCGCTCGGGATTTGCTCTAGCCGGAAAACGAGGAAATCTCGATGGCGATTTCGACGCGGCGGTTTTTGTTTTGATTTTCCGGCGTGTCGTTTGCCGCAATTGGCCGGCTGGCGGCGAACCCCTGCACCGTGATCCGGTCGGAACGGACGTGGGCTTGGCTGATCAGGTAATGCACCACGGTGACGGCGCGGGCCGAGGACAGGTCCCAGTTGGAGCGGAAACGCGCGGTCGAAATAGGGGAACTGTCGGTATGGCCGGAAACAAGGATCTGCCCCTTGGTCGCCTTGATGATGCTGGCGATCCGGTGGAGCGCGGGCTCGAAGCCTTCGGCCAACTGATCGCTGCCGGGCAGGAAGCTCGTGGCCCCGGGGAAGCGGATGATGATGCGGTTGCCTTCGTCGATCAGCACGATCCGGGATTCTGAAATCTCGCGCTCCAAAGACCGCCGGAACTGGAACAGGAAACTCCGCTTGGCCTGCTGGCGGCGGGTGATTTCCATGATTTCCGCCGTCTGTTGGGCGCGGGATTGAGAAGCCGTCTGGCCCCCCCCCTGACTTCTCCCCGGGCCCGACTGCCCCGGCCGGGTGCCGGGGATGGCCGCGCTCCCAACGGTCCTTCCCCCCCTGCCGAAAGCGCCC
>JACNJX010000067.1 GCA_014382345.1 Alphaproteobacteria bacterium | reverse complement strand
GGCGAAACCCCTGGGCGTGCGGCGCCGCCCCCATTTGTTGGGCGGGGCGGAGGACCGCCCGGGGCTGCTGGGGGCGGGCGATTTTTTTGTTCCCCCCTCCCGCCACGAACCGCTTGGCAATGTGGTGTTGGAAGCGTGGGCGCAAGGCGCGGCGGTGGTCGCCGCCGACAGCTTCGGCCCCGGCACCCTGATCGAAGATCGTGAAACGGGTCTGCTGGTGCCCATTGACGATGCGCCGGCCTTAGGCAGCGCCATCCTCAGCCTGCTGGACGATGACAAGTTGCGGAGCCGGATCGCCCGCCAGGGGCATCAGGCCTACAAAAAGCAATTCACTGAAAAGATCGTCATCGCCAAGTATCTGGAGTTCTTCGAGGCCATTACCTCTGGGGCTGAGGGTGAGGCAGGGGCCGGCTCGGATGAGGAAACACCCTGATGTGCGGCATCGCCGGCATCATGACGGCTTCAGGGCAAACGCCTGACGAAAACACGCTCCGGGCGCTGGCGGACGCCATGTCCCACCGGGGGCCGGACGGCACGGGCCAGGCGGTCTCGGGCGGTGTCGGGCTGGTGCAGACGCGGCTCGCCATTATCGACCTGGAAACCGGAGACCAGCCTTTCTTCGAGGCGAAAAACCCCGGCGGCGAAAAAGCCGCTCTGGTCGCCAACGGGGAAATCTATAATTACGTGGAACTTCGTCTCGACATGAGCCGGGTGGCGTTCCAGACCCGGTCGGACTGTGAGCCGCCCCTGCACCTGTACCTGCGCCATGGGCTGGGTTTCGCCCGTTATCTGCGCGGCATGTACGCCATCGCCATCCATGATCCGGCGGAGGACTGCCTGGTGTTGGCCCGCGACCCGTTCGGCATCAAGCCTCTGTATTACGCGGAAACGGATTTGGGCTTCGTCTTCGCTTCCGAACCCCAGGCCCTGTTCCGGGCCGGCCTGATGACGCCGGTGCTGCGCCCCCAGGCCCGCGACGAGCTGTTGCAGTTGCAGTTCACCACCGGAGCGGAAACGATTTATGAAGGCGTCCATCGCCTGTTGCCCGGCGAAACCCTGCAGGTGAGCAAGGGCCGCATCACCGACCGGATGGTCATCGAGGCCCTGGCCGAGGGCGGGCCGGCGGAAACGCTTAAACGCACGGCGCTCCGTCGCCTCGATGATCTGCTCAACGATAGCATCGGCATCCACCAGCGCTCCGACGTGCCGTATGGCATGTTCCTGTCCGGCGGCATCGATTCGTCCGTCTTGCTGGCGATGATGGCACGCCTGAACGAACGGCCCGTGCAGGCCTTCACGGCGGGCTTTTCCGGAACCCAGGTGGCCGATGAGCGCAAACACGCCCGCATCCTCGCCGCCGCCACCGGCGCCGATCACCACGAGGTGGAATTCAGCGAAGGCGATTTTTGGTCCCTGCTGCCCATGGTGGCCGCCGCCATGGACGACCCGGCGGCGGATTACGCGGTGCTGCCGACCTATAAGCTGGCTGCGGCTGCGCGCAATGCGGGGATCAAGGTGGTGTTGAGCGGCGAAGGCGGCGATGAAGTCTTCGGCGGGTACGGGCGCTATCGCCGGGTGCGCCGGGCGCGCCTGTTCGGTGGACGGCCGATGCGCGAACGCGGTGTCTTCGACGGCCTTGGTGTATTGCGGGAAACGTCCGCTCAGTGGCGCGACGGCTTCGCCCAATCGGAACGCGATGCCGCCGCGAAAGGACGGACGCGCCTGCAGGTGGCCCAGGCCACCGACTGCGCCGACTGGCTGCCCAACGACCTGCTGACCAAGCTGGACCGCTGCCTGATGGCGCACGGGGTCGAGGGCCGGGTACCGCTGCTTGACGTCAAGTTGGCCGGGTTCGCCTTTTTCTTGCCCGATACCCTGAAAGTACGGCGCGGGCGCGGTAAGTGGCTGTTGCGGAAATGGCTGGATACTGCTTTGCCCGCCGCCAAACCGTTTTCGGCCAAGCGCGGCTTTACGGTTCCGGTGGGGGAATGGATTGGCAGGGAAGGAAAGCGCTTAGGCCCCCTGGTGGCGGGACAGCCTTGCATTGCCGATATCTGCAATCCACAGGCCGTGCAAGACCTGTTCACCGCCGCCGGGGAAGGGCGAAAAACGGGCCAGGCGGCTTGGGTGCTGCTGTTCTATGCGCTCTGGCACCGCCGCCACATCCAGGGCCAAGCGGCGGACGGCGGCGTTTTCGACGTGCTGGGCGGGTAGGGCGAGCGACCTTCGTTCCGGCAATTCAAATTTTTCAAAAAACTATTGACTAGACTGACTAGTCGGTTTAGAGAATGCCGTCATGGCAAATACGGCATTCATACAACCGGCGGATAAAACCGTAGCGGCAACCGCGAAACCCCGGACCACGGCCCGGGACAAAATCGTCGCGGCCGCCCGGCAATTGATCCTGGAAAAAGGCTACGGCTTCGTCAGTGTCGATGAGATCGTCAGCGCGGCGGACGTCAGTAAGGGAAGTTTTTATCACTTTTTCAAATCGAAAGAGGACCTGGCGGTCGTTGCTCTGGATGATTTCATTTCCGATGGCGGTGCCATAATGATGCAGGGGCCGTTTACGGAGATTTCCGATCCGGTGGACCGTGCCCTTGGCTTTCTGAAGCATGTGGAGGGTGTCTCGAAGACCCTTTGGGGCAGCGGCTGCCTGCTAGTGGTGTTTTCCGTCGATATGGCGAACACCCACCCGAAGGTCAAAAAGGAGACGGTGAAGATTCTCGACCGCCTGATCCGGAACATCGGAGATGTGTTGACCCCGTTGGCCGAAAGTCTGGTCATCGAGATGACGGGTGAAGCCCTGACACACCAGTACCTGTCCGTCATCGATGGCTCCATCGTGTACGCACGGGCGACGGGAAAGGTCGGGGAGATCGCGGCAAACCTTCGGACGTTTCGCAAACAAATGGAAGCCCTTGTCGGAAAGGATTGAAATCGGCCGCAAAGCCGGCGTCATTTTTTTTGGCCAACCACTAAACCGACCAGTCGGTTTAGTGGTTAAAATTAAGAATTTAGACATTTTCGGGAACTTTTTTTCATCTCCGGCGTCTTGCAACCAAGGACCACATCTACCGGCCCCGTATTTTTCGGGGCGCAATGGAGACAAAGACCATGAACCAGGTTATCGCCCTCGCCGGAAATGCGCCGGCCAGACTTCGCAGCTTCGTGACCCTCGCCGAAATGAAGGCGTTGGCCCTGTTGGCCCTGCCTATGACCGGTGTGGCGTTGGTCAACATGGGCATGTCGATCACCGATACCGTGATGATGGGCTGGATCGGCCCGACGGCGCTGGCCGCCGGCGCCGTGGTCAGCGACCTGTATTCCATCGTTTATTATTTCATGGTCGGAATCCTGTCTGCGGTATCGCCGTTGATTGCCCATGCTTTGGGCGCGAACCGCAAAGACGATGTGCGCCGCTCCATGCGCCAGGGTTTCGTCGCGGCTGTGTTGCTGGCGGGGCCTGCGGCATTGGCCGTGGTTCACGCGGGGGACCTTCTGGCGGTGTTCGGCGTTGAGAGGGCCGTGATTGACCTCGGCTCGGGCTACGCCCTGATGATGGCGCTGACCATCATTCCGATGATGTTTGTCGCCGTCTGGCGCAACGCCTTTGCCGCCCTTGGGCGGCCCCGGGTATTTCTGGCGGCCATTGCCCTGGCTTTGCCCGCCAATGCGTTGGCCAATTACGTCCTGATGTTCGGTTTCGGTCCGATCCCGGCCATGGGCCTGACGGGGGCGGGACTGGCGTCTGCCCTGGTCGCCTGGTGTCTGGTTCTGGGCTTTGCCGGATTCGCAGCCGTCAACAAGGACATGCGGGCTTACCGCTTGTTCCAGCGGTGGTGGCGCATCGACCGTGCGGGGTTGGAGGAAGTCTTTCGTCTTGGCCTGCCTATCGGATTTTCCAGCATCGGCGAGGTCGGCGTGTTCCTAATCTCCACCGTTATTATCAGCCTGTTCGGCACCGAAGCCCTGGCGGCCCAAGCCATCACCATCCGCATGGCGGGTGTGGTCTATGCCGTCACCGTTGGTTTGTCGCAAGCGGCGACGGTGCGGGTCGGCTATGCCGCCGGGCAGAACAACGACCTTGCCATTCGCGAGGCCGTATGGACGGCGATGACGGCGGGTATCGTTTGCGGAATTGCCATTTTTGCCGGACTGGCGGCGGTCGTGGATATTCTGCCGTGGATGTTCCTGGACGGGTCCTCACACGCGGCGGGAGATGTCGCGGTTTATGCAGGCGGGTTGTTGTTTTTGCTGGGGGTCTTGAACCTGGTGCAGGTGCCGGGGGTGGCCGCCACCGCCGTGCTCAGGGGCTTTAAGGAAACCCGTGCACCCATGGCGCTGTGCCTGACGGGTTACTGGTTGATTGGTATGCCGGCGGGCTATGTCGCCGCGTTCCCGATGGGTTTGGGGGCGCAAGGAATCTGGATGGGGCTCGTCACAGGTGTGGCGGCGACGGCGGTGCTGATGTGCCTGCGTCTGGCCCATCGTCATGGCCGGGCGCTCTGGGCCTGAAGAGATACCGTTAATTTTTGAAACCAAGAGAAGGAATCGTTGAGATGAATATTGCTTATGTTGCGACCGAAGACGGAGATATTGCCCCGAAAGCCCGGGGGTCCTCGGGTTTCATGTCCCGAACCGGGGTTCTCCTGTATGGCGTCCTTTCCTATGGCGTCGGCATGTCATCCCTTTTCTGGATGATCCTGTCTCTGGCCGGGCTGGTGCCGATGGGACTGGCCGGGGTGCAGGTGTCGAACGTATTGCTCGCCTCGGCCTTGAATATCGCGCTGCTGGTGGCCTTCGGGGTTCAGCACTCGGTCATGGCGCGGCCCTGGTTCAAGGCGAGGATGACCCGCTGGCTGCCGGAAGCCGCCGAACGTTCGACCTTCGTGCTGTCGTCGGGACTGGTGTTGTGGAACGCCATCGCGTTTTGGCAACCGCTTCCGGGGATCGTCTGGCAAGTCGAAGCCGCGTGGGCGGTGTGGACGTTGTGGGGTCTTTTCGGCCTCGGTTGGGGGTACATGCTCCTGGCGACCTTTGCCATCGACCACTTCGACCTGTTCGGATTGCGCCAAGTCTGGCTGCACTGGCGCGAACGGGCGTATGAGCCGGTCCAGTTCAAGCGGCGCTTGATGTACCGCCACAGCCGCCACCCGATCATGCTGGGTGTCCTCGTCGGAATCTGGGCGACCCCGGTGATGTCGGCCGCGCAACTGACCCTGGCCGTAATCCTTACCGCCTATGTCGTCATTGGCCTGGTGTTCGAGGAACGCGACCTGATCGACAATCTCGGCGATGCCTACCGCGCTTACCGCAAAGAGGTCGGGGCCTTTACGCCCTGGGTCTGATTTTCCCGGTTCCCCCCGTTCCGCCTCGGTCTGTAGCGACGATCCTGCGGGCCGGGGCGGCGTTCTTTCGGAAAAAGGAGTATCAAGATGCTGGAATATAAAAAAATCGGCTGGTGGCTGTGGCTGGGTATGGCGGTTTTGCTGAGCGCCGGTCATTCGGGCCGGGACGAGGCGTTTCTTCTGGCCATCGTGCTGGGGAGCCTGCAGACCGGACTTTTCCTGGTCCGAGAAACCCGTTTGGCGGCCTTTCCGGTTCAGGTTCGGACGGCTTATCTGGTGCTGCTGGTGGCGGCGCAGTGGACGCCGTTGCATTTCATCTACTGGATTCAGTTCGCCGGTACCTGGGCCTATGTGCTGTTCGGGTATTGCCCGCTGGCGCGCATGATGTCGCTGCTGCCCGGTAACCGGACAGAACCCCTTACGATGTCTTTGCTGAAAACGGCGATCTTTGCCCCGCCGGTCCGTGGCAGCCTGATCAAGGCCGCTGTTTCGGAACCGGCTTAAGGTCCGCAAAAACCGCAAGCGGGAAAAAAAGCGCGGAGGTCTTCCCTCGTGGCACAAGAGGAAGACCTCCGCTACACCGGCGTCCTTAGGGGAGGGAGGGGGAGATTAAAAGACGCCGGGTGTTTCGGTGTTATTCCCGGGGCTAAAGGGTCAGTTCAGCCTCTTGTTGTCTCGGCAGTTGCCGCCAGTTATCACCGGCGGCCAACGGGCACGAAACGCCATTGGGTGCGGTCATAATGATCGTCCAGGTGCCTTTATCGGAACTCAGGATTTCGATCACGGCGCCGTTTCCGGCAAGACCCATGGATACGGTTTTTTCCGAAAACTTATTCCCCAGGTTCGTCATCACGGCGGATCGTTCGCCGCAGGCGGCGGTTTGCGCTCTTCCCACCTGAGGGGTTTCGGATGCAGCCTGGGCGCTCCAGCCGAGGACCAGGGAAACCATGGCCGCGACCGCGAGGAGCAAGACCCTGTCGAGGTATCTCACGATAGTATTCATAATATACTCCTTCCACTATCGAACTTCTGTTGCGTGTCGAAAGGACGTCTCCAAATTTTCTGTGGAGACCACCGCCGGTTCCCGGAGGCGATGCGGTCGAAACATCTTCTTGATGGATCGTTCGCATGACAGGGAGAGTGACTCGTTTCGCCTGGTCGTGCAGTGACACCTGTCACAGTGATGGCGGTCACAGGGCCGAGAGGAAAACCGTTGACTTTTTCGCGCCCCCAAGGCCTTTCATGGGTGTTGGTAAACGGAAAAGACGCGCATGACCGGTACTACGGAAATCACCATCAGGCGGCCCGACGACTGGCATTTGCACCTTCGTGACGGCGCCATGCTGGAAGCCGTCGTGCCCTTCACGGCCCGCCAATTCGCCCGCGCCATCATCATGCCCAACCTGTCGCCGCCGGTGACGACGTCGGACCTGGCCCGCGCCTACCGCGACCGCATCCTTGCGGCGCTGCCCGATGGCTCGGACTTCACGCCGCTGATGACGTGTTACCTGACCGACGATACGGACGCCGATGATCTCGTCCAGGGCCATGCCGACGGCGTGTTCACAGCGGTGAAGCTGTATCCGGCGGGCGCGACGACCAATTCGGCCAGCGGCGTCACCGATATGGGCCGCGTGCTGGGCGTGCTGGAACGCATGGAGGACGCAGGCATTCCGTTGCTGGTGCATGGCGAGACCACCGACCCGTCGGTCGATGTCTTTTACCGCGAAGCCGTCTATATCGACCGCACCCTGGCGCCGCTGCTGCAACGCTTTCCCGGCCTCAAGGTGGTGTTCGAGCACATCACCACGGCGGACGCCGTCGACTTCGTCATGGGCGGCGGAGAAAACCTGGCCGCCACCGTCACCGCCCATCACCTGATGATGAACCGCAACGCCATGTTCGTCGGCGGCCTGCGTCCGCACATGTACTGCCTGCCGGTGGCGAAACGGGAAAACCATCGCCTGGCGCTTTCAGCCGCGGCCACGTCGGGCAACGCGAAGTTCTTCCTCGGCACCGATTCCGCGCCGCATACGCTGGCCGCCAAGGAGAGTGACTGCGGCTGCGCCGGTATTTTCTCCGCGCCCTCGGCGCTGGAACATTACGTCCAGGTGTTCGACGAAGAAGGCGCGCTGGAGCATTTCGAGGCATTCGCCTCGCTCAACGGCCCGGCCTTTTACGGGCTGGAACCCAACGCGGAGATGATTACCTTAAGCAAAACCGGGAGCGAAGTTCCCGGCGACGTAGCTATAAAAAACGCAGAGGGACCGGAAGGCGCGATCAAGCCCTTCCTGGCCGGAGAAACGCTGGCTTGGTCCCTGAAAGACTAAAAAAGAAAGACCAAATAGATAGGAAACCCCCATGAGTGATGAAAACCAGTTTACCGCGATCGTCCTGGAAGAAGACGAGGACCGCAAAGTCAGCGCCGGATTGCAGACCTTGCCCAATGACCGCCTGCCGGAGGGCGACGTCACCGTCGGCATCGAATATTCGACCCTGAACTACAAGGACGGCATGGTCGTGCAAGGCATCGGACGGCTGGTGCGCGACTACCCGCACGTGCCGGGCATCGATTTCGCCGGCACGGTCGAGGCGTCCTCATCGCCCGATTACAAGCCGGGCGACAAGGTTCTGCTGAACGGCTGGCGCGTCGGGGAAATTCACTGGGGCGGGCTTTCCCCCGCCGCACGGGGAAGGGGCGAGGGGCGGGGGCGGGTCCCGGAGGGTTGGAGAGCGCAGCAGGGCAGGGCCAGCGGTACGGCGGGCTATACCGCCATGCTGTCGGTGATGGCGCTGGAAGACCACGGACTGACACCGGACTCCGAAGGCGAGGTGCTGGTCACCGGCGCCGCCGGCGGTGTCGGCTCGATTGCCGTTTCGATCCTCGCCAATCTGGGCTACCGGGTGGCGGCATCGACGGGCCGGGCGGACACCCACGATTACCTGAAAGACCTGGGAGCCGCGGAAATCATCGAGCGCGAAGAACTGACCACGCCGCCCAAGGGACCGCTCGCCAAGGAACGCTGGTCCGGCATTATCGACAGTGTCGGCGGGCCGACGCTGCACACGGCGCTGGCGTCTTTGCGCACCCACGCCAGTTGCGCCGCCGTCGGGCTGGCGTCGGGTTTCAAGCTGGAAACCACGGTGATGCCGTTTCTGCTGCGCGGGGTTAACCTTTTGGGCATCGATTCCAACACCTGCCCCCGCGAACGACGCATGGTGGCTTGGGACCGCTTGTCCAGGGAACTGCCGCTGGACAAGCTGGCAACGGTGACCAACTCGGCATCTCTTGCCGATGTGCCCGATCTGGCCGGAAAAATCCTCCTGGGACAGGTCCGCGGGCGGATCGTGATCGATACCCGGAAAACCGGTTAAGGTTTTTCCAAGCCTTTGGAATCGTTAATTTCTTGTTAACGGGTCTCCGATCCGGGCAAAACTGGCATTCTTTGTGCATTTCCAACTCCCAGACGGCGCATTGTTATGCGCAACCCGGATGGGAGAGAGAACATGCTTACACGAATTGCAGTGATCGGCTTGGCAACAGTGTTGGGCGCCTGCGGCTACGTCTCGGAATACGAAAAGGCGGTCTACGACCTGGAGCCGACGTACTGCTATAAATCCCTCGGCAAGGTGGCCTGCTACAAGGAACCCTTCCACAAGGACGAGCGCAGGCTGGTCAACTATTTCGGCCACGACCCGAGCCGCTATGACAAGCCCGATCTTGTCGAGCCGACCCCCATCCAGGCCCCGAAAATGGTCAATTACTGGGTCAAGGACGCGGAGCCCATCCCGCGCCCGGCGCCGACCGGCAGAATTGCCAGTTTGCCGTGGTTGGACCCGGCGATGGCCGAATCAGAGGCGAAACGCCTGGAATTCGCCCGCCTGTCCTCAAGACCGGACGGCACCCGCGCGCTGCTGAACACCATGGGGATCGGCCCGCATGGCCCGCATGGAAAGGTGCTCGCGAAAACGCAGGCGGCCCCCGTTATTGCAGAGCCGGTTGTCGAAGTGGGAAAGCGGCCCGAGCCTCCCCACGAGACACCCCAAGCATTGCAGCCAGCCCCAAAAGCCCTACCGAAACCACCCGTCGTCGAAGTTGAAGTTGAGGTGAACTGAATATTTCAATTCGGATGGCGTTCCCATTCCCTCTCCCCCCCCCCTCCCCCAAGGGACGCTATACGAAACCTCGGCCGCCGGGCGGGCGGAAAAGCCCCCCGGCGGTCATTTTCTTCCGGAATTACGAACAACCCACCCATCCCCCGGGCAGAACAGAATGTCTCCATCGGACAGAAGGTCGGCCCGGGGGTACCTTTTCCTCTGCTGCGTCTTGACAGCGGAAGGGCAAAACCCCTATATCCCTGTCTCTCCGCAGCCGGACGTGACGGCTGATGGACCTGGGGCGGAGTAGCTCAGTTGGTTAGAGCAGGGGAATCATAATCCTCGTGTCGGGGGTTCGAATCCCTCCTCCGCTACCATTAAGAACGTACGGTCCGGCACCATATTGTCCTGGCCGTTTCCTTGGCTGTACGCGAAAATTTTGGCAAGTGCCCCTATGAGCGTTATCTCTGGGGTCTTGCCACCCTTGCCAGCTCTCACCTCGATGCGATCGACCAAGGATCGTATGATCTCCATGGCCTTGGGCTTGCAGACTTCGTCGGATAACAGTGACTGGAGTTCCTCCACTTTTTTGCTGAACAACTTCGCCAAATTTGGATGTGTTTCGATTTTATGGCCTTCGTCGATGCCATCGATTTGAGCCTCGAGTTTCTTCTTTTTCCCCTCCAGATCCTTGAGTTCACCGCGAACTAGGCCAGGATCACCTTCACCCTCTCGGATGAATGTAAGGCATCGGGAGATGGCTGCGTTGGTTTTGTTTAACTCCTTTTGGAAATTGCGTTCTTGGCGATAGTGATCTTTGCGGAGTCGCGCTAATTCTGCGTTAAACTCTTGAGTGAAAGTCTCAACCAGATCTTCTCTGCCGATTAGGATCGACTTCAGGCCCGCTATAACCCGGTCTTCGATCTCGGCAGCGGCAATGCCGATTGAGCTGTTGCAGGTGCCCCGTTCTCGCTTAGCCGAACAGTAATATCTGTCATGACGTATGATGGTCATGCCGCCGCCACACTCACCACACTTGATCAGCCCCGTCAGCAGGCGTTTTTTGTTTTGGCGTTTGTTGCCGGCTCTGGAAGAATAACGGGACTTGATCGCTTGCGCGTTTTCCCAAGTGTTATCGTCTATAATCCGAAGGTGAGGGACATCGTTTCGAATCCATTCACTTTCAGGATTTGTGCGGAACTTCCGTTTGCCAGTTTCCGGGTCCTTCACGCACCGCTGGCGATTGTAGACAATTCGACCCAGATACAGCTCGTTGTTGAGAATTCCGTTTCTGCGTTGCCGGCTACCATTTATGCTTGATGCGTTCCAGAGACCACCGCTTGGCCCCGGAATATTATCTGCATTGAGGCGGGTAGCGATCTGCCGAGCACTTAGGTCTGAAATGAATTCATCATAAATGCGTCGAATGATGTCAGCTTGTTCGGGATCAATCTCACGCTCTCCTTTCGTCACTGTGCCATCATCACGAAGTTTTCGAACGACTCGATACCCATAACTATTCCCACCAGGAATTTTACCGGCCTCAACCCGCCCACGCTGGCCACGCTTGATTTTGGCAGCAAGGTCTTTGAGGAACAGGGCGTTCATGGTCCCCTTGAGGCCAACATGCAGTTCGTTGATTTCACCCTCTGACAAGGTGATGATTTTGATCTCAGCATGGCTCAGGCGTTTGTATATGCCTGCGATGTCTTCCTGGTCGCGGCTGATGCGGTCAAGGGCCTCGGCGATAACAACATCGAAGGCGTTTTCCTTGGCATGATCCAAAAGAGCCAACATGCCCTGGCGATTGCTCAAGTGGCCGCCACTGATGGCATAATCGGTAAAAACCTCAGTAACCACCATGCCATCACGTTCAGCGCGCTCACGACACAGATGCACCTGGTCATCAATCGACGCCTCCGATTGCAGGTCCGAGGAATAACGGGCGTAGATGGCGGCACGCATGATTTATGCCTCCTTGTCAATTACAGGGGGCTGCGGTTTATACGGCCCCCGCGATTCTTGTCGCATTGTATCACGTAAATTACTGAGGGCAGATTGGTAGGTCCGTCCGGCCGCCAACATCTCGGACTGGTCGTAATACCTCTGTGTCGTTGCCAGTGAGTGGTGACCGAGAACGTTCTTGGCGATCCGGACATGGCGAGGATCTTCGATGGCAACGGAGGTCGCAGCGCAATCTCTGAACAGGTGCGGCGATAAGGAAACGCCGAATGCTTTTTGGGTTCGGTTTTTGATGTGATAGTGGATCGTGGATTGAGACAATTGCCTGCCAAGCCGGGAAATCCAAAAACAGTTGGACGTCGATGTGCCGAGTAATTTCAGCCGGTGAATTGCGCAGTACTGCTCAATGAGTGGTGTCAGAATTTCCGGGACCGGCACTTCGATATGCTTGTGGTTTTTAACCTCATCGGCATCAAAGCGGAGCCAGTAGACGCCATCCACTTTTATCAGGTGGAGGCCGATCTCGATGGTGGCGAGGTTCTTCAGTCGTAAGGGTCTGGCGGCAAGCAGGGCGATCATAAGGCCATCGCGGAACTGTGTTTCTGAAGCCAGCGGATTATAGCGACACTTGATCCCTGCGGCGCTGTCCATCAGATCAAGGCCAAGCTGGAACAGGTCAACGGATGATCGGATCCGCCGTGTTTTATCCTTCGCGGGTTTAGTCCGTGCCCAAAGACGGTTTTTTATATTGGTGAACCAGGTCCAGTCTTTGTCCGGTGCCACAGCCTTGGCAAGCTGGAGAAGGTCGAGAATATAAACAAAGGTCGACGATGACGCGACGGATCCCTCCAAGTTTTTGATATAGGCGCCAATCCGGGCTGGCGTAATACGCTCCATTGGGTTCACCGTTTCATCTAGGTCTTCGGCGACCGAGAGCCAATAAAGCCAATAACCGTTGGCTTTCTTTCTGTTGTTCCTCGTCGTTGGCGCCCAACCCGCACCAAGGCCACATCCGTCAAGTATATCGCCCTCGGCAATGACCATTTGCCACATCTGCTGATCAGAGAGGGGCCAGTCGCTGAAGGGGAGGGCGTATCGGCGTCCAAGGGCCATCTCAGGTCCCCCTTACGGCTAGTGAACGGCGGAGCTTCAAAATCTCGTCGTCGAAGTGACGGCTGGCGGCGGCACCCTCCATCCCGGCATAGAACTTGGTGGTGGTCTCCATGGAACGGTGCCCGAGATGACGACGCACCACTTCATAGCCACCGGGATTGCGATCCAGATAGAGCTTGGCCGCGATATGCCGGAACAGATGCAGGTTCACGCGGAGGCCCGTTGCCTTGAAGACATGTGCCTTGATCTGCTCGCCGAGTGTCATCACGGCCTTGGGCTCCCCATCCTTGCGGCCGGGAAACAGCCAAGGGCTTGGGGTATCGCTCAGTCTGGGATGAAAGTCCCGGAGATAGAGATCCAACAGGCGGACGGTCTCTGGTGGCAAGGGAAACTCCAAGTCTTGCTCGTTCTTCACCTCATGGCCGGGAATGACGATGTGGACAGCCCCATCCGTTCCGCTTCGGGTACGCTGAATATGGCGCTCTATGTGGATACCCGCGAGGTTTGATGCCCGCATGGGCGCCATCAAAAGGATCTCCACGGCGAGGGCAATCTGCACGTGGACGGCGTCGCGGCGACGGCCCTGGTCGTTACGCATCACCTCCTCAGTCTGGCGGGCCGGAAAATCCAATAACAGACGCACGTTCTTCGGATCATGCAATTGGCGCAACCGGTCTCGGTTCTTCTCGGTGAGCCCTTTGATGTTTGGGTCCACTTTGGAACAAAGGGCCTGGAGCGCTTTTAGGCTCGCTTCATCCACCTTAACCCAGTGCTTGGCGAGGGTTTTGATTAGGATTGCCAGGCCGTGGACCTGAGATGTGGTATTGCCGCCGGCGCGGTTCAGGTAGAACCGGAGCATCGTCTTGGCGGCGTCCAACTCGACGATCTGTGAGAGGGAGACGATGTCATCGATGTTCCGGCCCTCAAGAACCAGGGCCGAGACGATCTGGCGGATGCGGTAGAGCCGGCTCTTGATCGTCCTGGGCTTCAACGGTTTGTCGGGACCTGTATCGTCAAGGATGTCCTTGCCGGACCAATGTTCAACTAGGGCATCCACCTCATCGCGGAAGGGCTTGGGGAAGCGGTCAAGCGGGATGGAGTAGTCGTCGCGGTCATTGGCGATGGTTAGCCTGACCTGGGGCCAGCCGGGAACGAGATCCCCCAGCTTGTTCCAAGTGCGAAGGATGCCCTTGTGGGTGCTGACAGGATTGCCAACGAAACTCTCTTCCACGAGGGCACCCTTGAGCCGCTCAGACACACCGTCATCGACATCCGCCGGTTCGATGCCCTGGGCAGAACAATAGTGCATGAGGCGGGAAACGTAGACTCGGCAGCGTCCGGCGCAAGCGGCCTTATCCCACAATGCCTGCCATTCTGGCGTGAGCGGCGCCATGTAGGTATGCCCCTGATGAATGCAACCAGTGTGACGCAAGGCGAATAGGACATCGGACTTGATGTTGGTAATGCGGCTCTTGGTGAGCCCGCAGTGCTCGGGGTGCAAGCCTTTAAACATCGGCCGGTAAAATCCGGGGTGCGCAGGAAGATAGGAGAGGTCCCGGTTCATCAGCTTGCTGAGGCCGCGGAGTGCGGAACACAGGTTGCGGCGGCGCTGCGGCTTCAAACTTTCATCCACGCTGATGCGCAAAAGGACTTCCGACAAGGTCATCTGGCCGGTGGTGGTGAACGAGTTGCGATTGCATCCATCAGGCATGGCGACCTCCATAATGTTGAGTATACATGGACATTAGCGTACAAATGAAGACATAAAGTGACAAATACCCTAAATAATTATAACAACACCAAGTAACCTTATGCCTGTCACTTGTATGCATATTCATTATTACATTGTATGTTATTGACATTACTTGACATTGACTGACATCAGTGCTCATGGCTCCCTCCGCGTTCTGATGAAGGTTTGCAGGTCGGCTTCGCTTATGCGAAACCCACGGCCGAGGCGGTGGGCGACCAGATCGCCGCTATCGATCCAGCGACGGATCGTGCGGGCGTTGACCTGAAGAACGTCTGCCGTCTGTGCGATGGTCAGCAGAGAGGGCAGGGTGGTCTCGGGCGTGTGGATGGGGTCAGCCGTCATGGCTTCCTCCTTCATCGTTGGGTGAGGGAATGGGATCGGTGCTATTGGACAAAAGTACAGATGGCGTCGATTGCGTAGACGCGACAAGACATTCCCGTGCCGCCTGGCGGGCGAGCAGGCTGACGAGTTCAGTCAATGCTGATTCGGATGTAAATTGGATATGTGTGCTGTCGTGCGGCTTTTGCATGACAGTAAAATTATGCAAGTTTACGAGAACAATCTAAGGACCAATTAAGTTGAAAAATTTTGGAAAAGTTGGGCCTTAGAAAATTGGCAGAATCTCTAAGCAAATCACAAGGATGGACAATAGTATCGTTAAACCATCGCAAACCAAATTTAACAAATGAGAGGAATTTCAACGGGTATTGATTGATTCGTCAGGGTTTCATCATGGGGTCTGGATTATCCTTTTGTGCCTTTATTGCACGTAGAATGGCTCTCGGGTTCAGTTTCTTGGTTGCGCCAGGTAATAAATTCTGGGCAAAGCTCATAACAAATTTAACGAATTGGCCTTCCCGTTCATCTGTCGTTGGATTGGTCGTGACAGTTGCTTTGCGGTTTAAATTGCGGCTGTAAATGTCTGCCAACTCTATAATTAAAAAGTAATTATGCTCTTGTGGCTTTTTATGGGGGATACGTGGTATTTGAGCATTTCTAAGTGCCGTTTCGAGCAAGTCAAGATGGACTATTGTCTGTCCAAGAAGCTGGGGGAATGGCACAGTAGATGCGCCAGCAATTCTAGAAAAAGCTATGTCATCGATCTTTGAGAGATCTTCAGATAGTTTTCGGCAGTGGACTGAAATGTCCCGACACTGAACGGCTATTTCTTGAAACGACCAATCACGTTCCCGATCAATATTCGACACGATTCTGGCGGAATTTAAGTTCGCTAGGGCATGCTCCAAATCTGTCAAGTAGTGCTTATATTGATTGCTCATTTTCTCTGGAAGAACCTTGCCTCCAGCAGACCAAATGATGCGAGCCTTCTTCCAGGACACGGGTTTGACAGTGGTCGCGAATGTTTCATCACTCATGGTGGAATGATAATCGATGGTGTAATTCTTTGAAACTCCGGTGACTGATTCCTCGCAAATAGGTCCCGACATGAGCGTGAAGATTTCGACGAAAAATTGTCCCAGGTGCTATTCCCCACAACTCAGTCTTTTCTGCCGTACTGAACCCCCGACGATATCCTTGCTTCATCTGCAGACACTCCCTCTTTGCGTTTAAGATAAAGTGTTGCGTCGATCAGTTGAGACCCCCACCCAAAGCAGATGGGGTGGATGGCTCCCGCTCCCGGCATCTAGGTGCCAAAGTGTGGTTGTCATTATGCAACCACGAGCAAAAGGAGCCATCCGCTAT
>JACNJX010000089.1 GCA_014382345.1 Alphaproteobacteria bacterium | reverse complement strand
GGAGCGGTGTGGGCAGGGGGAGCGTTTGAACGGAGGGGGGGGGGGGAGAATAAGGGGGGGGGCCCCCGCCGGGGTCATTGCTTTTTTTTAAAGGGAATTGGGGGCCTTGGCGGCCCTTTTTTTTAACCCCGGGAGGCTCGGAAGGGTGACCGCGAGCCGCTTGTGATACGAACTGTCCGACATCCCCGCCGAGCCGCCCGATTTCCTTGACGAAACGGCTGGAAATGAACTGATGGCGGTCAGAGGCCATCAGAAACACGGTTTCCAGACGGTTATTGAGGCGCGCATTCATCGCCGCCATCTGGAATTCGTATTCGAAGTCCGAAACCGCGCGCAGCCCCCGGATAATCACCGCAGCCCCCTGTTCTTCGACGAAATCGACGAGCAGGGTATCGAAGGGTTTGACGGTAATGCGCCCGGCCGTATCCGCATCCAGGGTGGCGACTTCGTTTTCCACCATGGCCAGACGCTCTTCGAGATTGAACAACGGGTCTTTGCCGGCATTTACCGCAACGGCGACGGTCAGGCCGTCAACCACTTTGGCCGCACGGGCGATGATATCCGTGTGGCCGTTGGTCACGGGGTCGAAAGTCCCCGGATAAACGCCCAATCGGTGATCGCTCATTGCGCGTCCTCCTGGTTGTCTTCCCCGGTTTCATCTTCCACTTCTTCCCCGGCGTCCTCCGGTACGTCTTCTGATGCGCCTTCTGGAGCCTCGTCCGGTCCGGCGCCTCCCTCCTCCTCGCCTTCCTCGTCATCGTCATCCACATCGCGCAGGCGGGAAACGGAGACGACCTTTTCATTTTCCGAGGTGTTGAAGATGGTCACGCCGCGGCTCGAACGGCCGACGATGCTGACCTTGTCGATGGGGCAGCGGATGATCTGGCCGCTGTCGGCGACCATGACGACCTGGTCCGTGTCCTTGGCCGTAAAGGCGGCGGCAACGGTGGTTTTTTCCTTGCCGCGCGATACATCGATATTGGCGATCCCCTGCCCGCCGCGACCGGCAATGCGGTATTCATAAGCCGACGTGCGCTTACCCAGGCCGTCTTCGGTAATGGTCAGGATGAATTCCTCATCTTCGGCCATGGCGACAAACTTTTCCTGCTCCAGCTTGGCTGTTAATTCCTCATCGCGGGCCTTGTCTTCGGCGCGTTCCGTATAGTCGCCGCCGATCAGACGTCTCGAGGCATTGACCGCCTGCAGGTATTCGTCGCGGTCTTCGACGCCGACCTTGACGTGGCGAAGCGCCGACAAGGCGATGACCTCATCCTTATCGGCCAGTTTAATGCCGCGCACCCCCGTCGAGGTGCGCCCACTAAATACCCGGACGTCGGTTACGGGGAAGCGGATGCACTTGCCGCTGCGCGCCGACAGCAGAATGTCGTCGTCTTCCGTGCAGGTACGCACGCGAACAAGCTTGTCGCCTTCGTTCAGTTTCATGGCGATTTTGCCGTTGGATTTGACGTTGGTGAAGTCGGACAGCGAATTGCGCCGCACCCCGCCGCTTGCCGTTCCGAACATGACGTAAAGATCGGCCCACGTTTCCTCGTCCTCGGGTAGTGGCATCATGGTGGTAATGGTTTCGCCCTCGCCCAGGGGCAGCACGTTGATCAGCGCCTTGCCACGGGCCTGCGGCGTACCCAGCGGCAGCTTGTAAACCTTGAGTTTGTAAACGATGCCTTCCGATGAAAAGAACAGCACCGGCGTATGGGTGTTGACGACGAACACCTGGTTGACGAAATCCTCTTCGTGGGTGCTCATGCCGGCGCGGCCCTTGCCGCCACGGCGCTGGGCGCGGTAGGTGCTGAGCGGCACCCGCTTGACATAGCCGGTGTTGGTCACGGTGACGACCATGTCCTCGCGCTGGATCAGGTCTTCGATATCGTGTTCGAATTCCGAATCGTCGATCACCGTGCGCCGCTCGTCGGCGAACTGTTCTCGGACCTCCAGCAATTCCGAACGCAGCAGGGCGTACAATTTCTCCCGCGATCCCAGAAGCTCAAGGTGTTCGCTGATCTGGTCGCCCAGTTCCTTGAGGTCGCCGCCGATCTTGTCGCGTTCCAGGCCGGTCAGGCGGTGCAGCCTGAGTTCCAGGATCGCCCTGGCCTGGGCCTCGGAGAGAGTATACGCGCCATCGACAACACCGTGGCCGGGTTCGTCCAGCAATTTGATCATCGCTTCCACGTCCGTCGCCGGCCAAGCTTTGCTCATCAGGCCTTCACGGGCCTGGGCCGGGTCCTTGGCGTTGCGGATCAGGGCGATAACCTCGTCGATATTGGCGACCGCCACCGCCAGACCGGCCAGCACATGGGCTTTTTCGCGGGCCTTGCCCAGTTCATAGACGGTGCGCCGGCGAATGACCTCTTCGCGGAATTCAACGAAGGCGACGATAATCTCTTTGAGGTTCATCAACTGCGGTTGGCCGCGGTTGAGCGCCAGCATGTTGACGCCGAAGCTGGTTTGTAAGGGCGTAAACCGGAACAGTTGCGCCAAGACCACTTCGGGCTCTGCGTCGCGTTTCAGTTCGACAACCACACGCACGCCGTTGCGATCCGATTCATCGCGCAGGTCGGCAATACCTTCGATCTTCTTGTCTCGCACACATTCGGCGATGATTTCGACCATGCGGGCCTTGTTCACCTGGTAGGGCACCTCATGCACGATGATCGCCTGGCGGCCCTTGCGGACTTCCTCAAACGAGGTCTTTCCGCGCATGATCACGGACCCTCGGCCCGTGTGGAAGGCCTGGGTAATTCCGGTTCGGCCCATGATCAGCCCGCCGGTAGGAAAATCCGGTCCCTGAACGTAGTTTTCCAATATCTGCTGGATCGTAATGTCCGGATCTTCGATGTAGGCGCAGCACGCATCGATGACTTCGCCCAGATTATGGGGTGGGATGTTGGTCGCCATGCCGACAGCGATACCGCCGGCGCCGTTGACCAGCAGATTCGGGAAACCGGCCGGAAGAACAATCGGCTCGGAAACCGTTTCGTCGTAGTTGGGGCGGAAATCGACGGTTTCCTTGTCGATGTCTTCTAGCAGCGCATGGGCGGACTTCGCCATGCGGGCCTCGGTATAGCGCATGGCCGCCGCCCGGTCGCCATCCATGGAACCGAAGTTGCCCTGCCCGTCAACCAGCGTCAGGCGAAGCGAAAAGAACTGCGCCATGCGAACCATGGCGTCATAAATGGCCTGGTCGCCGTGCGGGTGATACTTACCCATAACATCACCGACGATACGGGCCGACTTGCGATACGGCTTGCCGGCTTCGTAGCCGCTTTCCTTCATGGAATAGAGAATCCGGCGGTGTACGGGCTTCAATCCGTCGCGAACATCGGGCAACGCGCGCGACACGATTACGCTCATTGCGTAATCGAGATAAGACGACTTCATTTCGTCTTCGATGGAGACCGGCGTAATGTCAGAATCGGGGACTTCGGGGGGCGCTGAATCGGAAGGTGACGTCAAGGATTTTTCCTGTTATTTCAAACGCTTGGAAGGCCAGCGCCGAGACCGCCCCGAACTTCTGCCGGGACGTTAGAATGTAGCATTTTTGGTACCCGTGAACAACCAAACGAAAGACCGCAAAAGGTTCCCTGAAACGGTCCGGGAATGGGCGATTTATAGCCCTTGCAGAGGGGGAACCTGCAGGGTGGAACCAGGGTTTTCGCTCCCATTGCCGGAAAGCACCTTACCCACCGGGAAAGTGATGCTGACCGTGGTGCCCTGGTCCGGTTCGCTTTCGATATCCAGACGTCCGCCCTGGAGTTCACTCAAGGATTTCGACAGCGTCAGGCCGAGCCCCGTGCCCTCGTGGCTGCGGGTAGAACTGTGCGCGACCTGACTGAAGGGCTTGAGAACCTTAGGGATATCCTCGGCCGAAATCCCGATGCCAGTATCGCTGACCCAAAATCGGAGTCCGCCGTCATCGGTCTGCCCGGCACCGATCACGATTTTGCCCCCTGGGGGCGTGAATTTCACCGAATTGGACAACAGGTTCAGCAAAACCTGTTTCAACCGCCGTTCGTCGGCGAGCAGGGACGGGCACCCGTTTGCGGTTTCCACCAGCAAGTCGACATTGGCCCTCTCCGCCCGCTCCGCAATCATCCGGACACAGGCGGCGATCATGTCGTCCGGGCGTAAGGGGTCCTCGGCGACATCCAATTCGCCCACTTCGATTTTCGAGACATCCAGGATGTCGCTGATGAGGCTGAGCAGATGTCTTCCGGAAAAATGAATGTCGGCGGCGTATTCCTGATACTTGGGATTTTCGGGCGGCCCCAGCAACCGGTTCTTCAGAATTTCGGAAAAGCCGATGACCGAATTCAGCGGCGTGCGCAACTCATGGCTCATATTGGCCAAAAATTCCGACTTGGCGCGGTTGGCGATATCCGCTTCTTCCTTGGCCCGGCGCAGGTTTTCATCCGCCTGATGGCGCTCGGTAATATCGACCAGGGTACGCTGAACGGCGGGCTGGCCCTTCCAGATAATCCCCCGGGCCCGGTTTTCCAGCCATAAGCGGGTTCCGTCCTTGCGGACCCCCTCAAAACCATAGGTCACGGGCGCGTCTTTGCCTTGCACACGGGCAGCGCTATAGCTTTTCATGCGGTCGCGTTCGTGCGCCGCGACATGGGTCAGGGCATCGCCAAGGGCGATCATTTCTTCGGGTGAGTCATATCCGAAAATGTCGGCATAGGCCTGATTGATGAACAACGGTTTGTTGTCTGCGTGGATCAGAACGCCCTGAACCGAGCCCTCGATCAGATTCCGGAACCGGGCCTCGCTTTCCTCCAGCGCCTGCTCGGCCTCCTTGCGCCTGGAAATATCCACGTTGACCGACCCCACACCGGAAATGGATTCTGTGTTGCCGACGCCGGGGCCGAAGACCGGGAACTTGTACACCATTGTCGTCCGGGTCTTGCCGTCGGGAAAGGTTCTCTGGACTTCCCGTTCGATTCCCTGGCGCCTTGTCATAACCTCCTGGTCGCGGGCTCGGACTTTTTTGAAATCCTCAACGGGGTAAACGTCCGACAACGTGCGCCCGATCATTTCATCGCCGGAAATGTTCATCCATTCGGCAAAGACCTTGTTGTAGAGCAGATACCGGCCATCGGAATCCTTTAGCGCAATCGACGCCGGCGAATGGTCGAGAACAGCCCGCAGTCTGGCTTCGCTTTCCTGAATGGCCTGTTCGGTTTTTTTGCGTTCCGTGATATCCGTCAGCAGCAGCACCCTGCCGCCGTCATGGGTCGCATATTCGTGGACATCCACCCAACGACCATCGGCCATTCTCTGTTCGTGGTTAGAGGGTGTGTTACGGTGAAGTTCCATGCGCGCTTTCACCAGTTCCTCACCGCTCCCCATGGAGGCATCGTATAAACCCGCCGCCATAAAGCCGCGCACGATATCCTCGAACCGGGTTCCCGCTATCGCCAACGTCTTCAAGGCCGGATGGGCGTCACGGTAACGGCTGTTGTAGAGAACAAGTCTGTCGTCCGCGTCGAACAGGGCCAAACCGGCGTCGATGCTTTCGACGGCGTCCAGAAGCGTCGCCTCGGCCCGGGCGGCCTGCCGGGTGGCCTCGATCTCGGCGGTCAAATCGGTGCCGGTGCCCTGATAGCCCCTGAATACACCATCGGTGCCAAAAAGGGGACGGCCGCTGACCCGAATATGGCGGGGTTTGCCATTGGGATCGATCATGGGATAGGTGAAGTCGCGGAACGGTTTTCGGGACTCGAGGACCTTTAAATGGGCCTTCCAGTCCGGATTATCGGTCCCTGCTCCTTTGAATTCCCCCCGGGTCTTGCCGAGAATGGCATCCGGTGTCAGCGCATACAGTTCGAAAAAACGGTCGGAAATATAGGTGAACCGAAAATCCCGGTCCATTTCCCAGACCCAGTCGCCGGCGAATTCGGCGATTTGGCGGAAGTGTTCGCCGTCGCCGCCTTCGAGAACCGTGCCATGCCCCCGGCTCCGGCGGGAAAGGAAAACAGCTGACGCGAGACCGGTGCCCAGAATCAACCCGAGGGCGAGAGCGGGCCAGGAATCCCAGAATTCTCCAGCCCCGACTCCACTTACTCCCGCAGCCAAGGCGGGTGGTGGAAAAGCGATCGCGGCGGACAATAAAATAACTGCGGTTAGAATGGACCGGAAAAGCTGCCGCGCCCAATCCGATTGAGGTATTTTCAAGCTAATTGTCTCCCGCATCTTCCTAAGGCCATGCCACAAGCTAACACGAACCCTCCCGGAAAATGGAGGGATTTTCTATGCCAAAAAGACACCGGCTCCTATCGGTATAAGCGGGGATCACCGGGAGAAGGAAACCGGCTAAAACGGAATTTCGTCGTCCAGGTCGCCGCCCGGAGCACCACCAGGGGCACCGCCACCGCCAGCGGGCGCACCGCCGCCATTGCCGCCGCCATCGCCCGCGGAGGCGTAATCCTGCTCTCCGGCTGGAGCGTAATCTCCGCCTCCGCCACTGCGGGTGTCGAGCATGGTCAATTCGCCGCGGAAGTTCTGCAAGACGACTTCCGTGGAATAACGTTTGATACCGTCCTTTTCGTATTCGCGGGTTTGCAATTGGCCCTCGACGTAGACCTTGGAGCCCTTGCGCAGGTACTGCTCCGCGATATTGGCCAGATGTTCGTTGAAAATCACCACCCGGTGCCATTCGGTTTTTTCCCGGCGCTCCCCGGTACTCTTGTCCTTCCACGATTCGGACGTGGCGAGTGAAAAGTTGACGATTTTCGCGCCGGCCTGGGAATTACGAACCTCGGGGTCTCGCCCCAGATTCCCGACCAGAATGACTTTGTTGACTGACCCTGCCATGAGAACTCCTAGTTCAAATTGTTGGAGGGCACCTTAAACGCCCTTGTCCGGCCCTGCCAGTCCCCTGGCCGGTGGAAACCGGGGATAACATTGATGGGCGATTGTGTTTGCAAAAGGATTCCCGATTCGCCTCCTTCTGTCAAGAACATTTCATGAACATTTTTCTTGAACCCGGCAATATCCCTCCTTTTTCCGCCAAACGCCGGTCTTTACCTTTTGTTGACCATGAACGGCTAGGCTGAACGCCGGTTTCGCGATTCATCAGCCGGAAAGAAGCCATGCGGTATTCGGCCTTATACGTTGAAACAGTGGGAAAATGGGCGGTCATGGATGGCCTGTCCGGCGACTTCGCGCTGGAATTCTTCGATTCCGAACAGACCGCCCAGCAGGTCGCCAGAACCGAAGAGAACCGCTGGATCCTCCTGCTCAACAGCACCCAGCCTGTCCTCGCCGCATCCTGACGCCGGGCCATCGCCTGATTAACGGCTTTTGCCGACGCTCAACACGCCCCTTTTACCCGCATACAATAATGTTGCCAGGGTGATGGCCGTCACACCCCTTTCGGCGGATTTGCCTTAAATTGCAAGCAACTAATGCTTAAAAACGTATGCGCTCACCAAGGGTGAAACAAGGATGGACCATGTCCGCAAACTATAACCGTAACTATAATAACGTCCGCATCGTTCTGTTCGAGCGCGACAATGATGTGCGCCAAAACCTGAAACAGACCCTGCTGCAGGACACCTTCACCAAAACGGTGGCCACGTCGGGCATGAAGACGGTGCAGTCGGCCATCTTCAGCGATCAGGTAGACCTGATGGTCGTCGACATCGACGCAGACCGCAAAGAATTCCAGGCCATGATGCGGAAAATCCGCCATCACGAAATCGGCGACAACCCCTTCCCCATCACCATCGCGCTGAGCAGCGATTCCCACTTCCGCAATGTCAGCCAGACGATGAATGCCGGTTTCGATATCATGCTGCTGAAACCGTTCAGCATGGGCACCTTTCTCGACCGCGTACACCACCTGATACGCGCCCGTTCGCCGTTTGTCGTGACTGCCGATTATATCGGCCCCGACCGCCGGCTGGACCAAAGGCCCAGCGCCAGGAAGGACCTTTTGATTAATGTCCCCAATCCGCTGAAGATTATGGCTTCCGGTGAGGTAACCGCACTCCGCATGCAAAACGACATCAAGGACGGCATCGACCTGGTCAACGAGCACCGCGTCGTCGCCAACGGAAAAAAGATTGTCGAACTGGTTGGGGAGCTTGTGTCCCAATACATGCTCAGCGACCTGGACCTGGAGTTCATCCAGGTCATGAAACGGCTCGGGGTGGTCTGCGTGGAAATGGACAAACGCCTCAGGCGGTCCAAGTTCGCCCACGCCGCCGAGTTGTGCGATACCATGGGCCACGTCGTCACCCGGATGCTGAAATCCCCCCTGGCGCCCAGTTCGAAGGACATCGAACTGATCCAGAACCTGGGCCAAGCCATCGACCGCGCCTTTCACTCCGACAAGGCGGAAATCCGCGCCGCACACTCGATTACGGATTCCATCCGCGCCCCCGCCTGATAAATTTAAAAAATTTGTGATTGCCGCCTTTACGCGGGCCCGTAAGCGTTTTATGTCTGGGCGTTTGAAATTCCTCTATAAAACGTCCAAGGCCCCCTATGTCCCAGACCATCAATGTTCGCGGCGCCCGCGAACACAACCTGCAAAACGTCAATGTGGAAATCCCCCGTGACAAGCTGACGGTGATCACCGGGCTGTCGGGGTCGGGCAAGTCGTCGCTGGCGTTCGACACCATCTACGCCGAAGGCCAGCGCCGCTACGTGGAAAGCCTGTCGGCCTATGCACGCCAGTTCCTGGAGCTGATGCAAAAGCCCGATGTGGACACCATCGAAGGCCTCAGCCCGGCCATTTCCATCGAACAGAAAACCACGTCGCGCAACCCGCGGTCCACCGTCGGCACGGTAACGGAAATCTACGACTATATGCGCCTGCTGTTCGCGCGCGCCGGCGTGCCGCATTCTCCGGCCACGGGGCTGCCCATCGAAAGCCAGACCATCAGCGAAATGGTCGACCGGGTGATGGCCATGCCCGAAGGCTCGCGGCTGTATCTGCTGGCGCCCATCGTGCGCGGGCGCAAAGGGGAATACAAAAAGGAGCTGCAAGGACTCGCCAAGCGGGGCTTCCAGCGGGTGCGCATCGACGGCGAACTCTACGACATCGAGGACGCGCCCACGCTCGACAAGAAATTCAAGCACGACATCGAAGTCGTGGTCGACCGCCTGGTCGTGCGCGAAGGGCTCGAAGTGCGCCTTGCCGACAGCTTCGAGACGGCGCTCAATCTGGCCGACGGCATTGCCTTCGTCGACGACGCCGACATTCAACCTTCAAAGGAAACCAAAAAATCCGGTATCCAGGACAACATCCCGGAAGGGCGCACCGTGTTTTCCGCCAAGTTCGCCTGTCCGGTGTCCGGCTTCACCATCGACGAGGTGGAACCGCGCCTGTTTTCCTTCAACAACCCGTTCGGAGCGTGCACGGCGTGTGACGGGCTGGGTACGCAGATGTATTTCGACCCCGAGCTCGTCATCGGCGACGACCGGCTATCGCTGAACCGGGGCGCCATTACGCCGTGGGCCAATTCGTCGTCGAAATACTACGACCAGACTCTGTCCAGCCTGTCCGATCATTTCGACATCGACCTGGACGCGCCCTTTGCCGGGCTGGCGAAGAAAATTCGCGAGATCATCCTGTTCGGGTCCGGCTCCGAAGACGTCACCATGCGTTATCACGACGGGCACAAGGCCTATGACATCACCAAGCCCTTCGAAGGCGTGATCCCCAACATGGAACGGCGCTGGCGGGAAACGGATTCGTCGTGGGTGCGCGATGAACTGGGCCGCTACCAGACCGTCACCACGTGCGAAACCTGCGCCGGCCACCGCCTCAAGCCCCAGGCCCTGTCGGTGAAGATCGCGAAACTCCACATTTCCGAAGTCGCCGCCATGTCCATCGACCACGCGCACGACTGGTTCTCCGGTCTTGAAAAGCACCTGAGCAAACAACAGCGTGAAATCGCCCGGCGCATCCTGCGCGAGATCAACGAACGGCTGGGGTTTTTGAGAAACGTCGGCCTCGAATACCTGACGCTGAGCCGCGCGTCGGGCACGCTGTCGGGCGGCGAAAGCCAGCGCATCCGTCTCGCGTCGCAGATCGGCTCCGGCCTGACCGGCGTGCTCTACGTTCTTGATGAGCCGTCCATCGGCCTGCACCAGCGCGACAACGCCCGCCTGCTCAAGACGCTGGAACGGCTGCGCGACCTCGGCAATACCGTGATCGTCGTCGAGCACGACGAAGAGGCCATCACCAGTGCCGATTACCTGATCGACATCGGCCCCGGCGCCGGCATCCACGGCGGTCATGTGGTGGCGTCGGGCACCGCCAAAGAAGTCATGAGCAACCCCGCCAGCCTGACCGGCAAGTACCTGACCGGGATCGAACAGATCCCGATGCCGAAAGTCCGCCGCCGGGGCAAGCCCAGCCACAAACTGACGGTTCGTGGCGCCAGGGCCAACAACCTGGACAATCTGGACGTGGACTTCCCCCTGGGCACGTTCACCTGCATCACCGGCGTTTCGGGCGGCGGCAAGTCGACCCTGATCGTGGAAACCCTCTACAAGGCGCTGGCCAGACGCCTGCACGGGGCGCGTTTGCATCCCGGCGAACACGACGCCATCGAAGGGCTGGAACGCATCGACAAGGTGGTCGATATCGACCAGTCCCCCATCGGCCGCACGCCGCGCTCCAACCCGGCCACCTACACCGGCGCCTTCACGCCGATCCGCGACTGGTTCGCCGGCATGCCCGAGTCCAAGACCCGGGGCTACAAGCCGGGCCGGTTTTCCTTCAACGTCAAGGGTGGGCGCTGCGAGGCGTGCCAGGGTGACGGCGTCATCAAGATCGAGATGCACTTTTTGCCGGACGTCTATGTCACCTGCGACACCTGTCACGGCAAACGCTACAACCGCGAAACCCTTGAGATTCACTTCCGCGGCAAGTCCATCGCCGATGTGCTCGACATGACGGTCGAGGAAGCCGCCGAATTCTTCAAGGCCGTGCCGTCGATCCGCGACAAGATGGTGACGTTGCAACGCGTTGGACTGGATTACATTCACCTGGGCCAGCAGGCGACGACGCTCAGCGGCGGCGAGGCGCAGCGGGTCAAGCTGGCCAAGGAACTGTCGCGCCGCGCCACCGGCAAGACGCTCTATATCCTCGACGAGCCGACGACGGGCTTGCATTTCGAGGACGTGCGCAAACTGCTGGAAGTCTTGCAAGCGCTGGTCGATCAGGGCAACACCGTGATCGTCATCGAACATAACCTGGAGGTCATCAAGACCGCCGACTGGATCATCGACCTCGGCCCCGAAGGCGGCAACAAGGGCGGCCATCTGGTCGCCGCCGGAACGCCCGAGGACGTGGCTGCGGTCAAGGACAGCTACACGGGGCAATACCTGAAGCCGTATCTGAAAAATAAACGCAAGCTGGTGAAAGCAGTCAAAACAAAGCTCAAGGCGAAAAAACCTGCCGACCCTAAAACGAAAACAAAAATCAAAAAAATGCCCGTTCGCAAAACGGCCTGAAAAAGAGGAACACCCAAAAATGAAAATCACCAAGGTCACCCCCCTTCACGTCGGCCAGTTCATGTTCTGCCGCATTGATACCGACGAGGGCATTCATGGCATCGGCGAGGCCGGCGCCTGGGGCCACACCAAGGCGGCGGCGACGGCCATCGAGCGCTTCGCCGAATACCTTGTCGGCAAGGACCCGGGGCCGATCGAGCATCACTGGAACGTCATGCACCGGTTTACCTACTTCCAGGGCCTGGCCATCAACGCCGGCATTTCCGCCATCGACATCGCGCTCTGGGACATCAAGGGCAAGGCGCTCGGTCAGCCGGTGCACAAGCTGCTGGGCGGCCCGACGCGGACCAAGGCCCGCGTCTACGCCCATGTCTACGGCAAAACCATCGAGGCCGTGCTGGAGGAATGCAAAGCCAAGAAGGCCGCCGGTTTCACCGCCGTCGGCCACATCAATCCGTTTTTGGACGAAGGCGAGGACGAGGTCTACTTCAAGCCGCACGTCAAAAAAATGCGCGACGCCATCGACAACGTGCGCCGCATGCGCGAAGCCGTCGGCGACGACGTTGACCTCAACATCGAATTGCACCGCCGCCTGACCCCGGCCGAGGCCATTGTCTTCGCGCGCGGCATCGAACAGTACCACCCGATGTTCATCGAAGACCCGATCCGCCCCGAAGGCCCCGACGCCATGGCCCGGGTGGCCGAGAAAATTCACATTCCCATCGCCACCGGCGAGCGCTTTTCCAACCTTTATGAATTCCAGGCGCTGATGGTGCGGGGCGGCGTCGAATACGCGCGCGCCGACCTGTGTCATTGCGGCGGCATCACGGCGGGCCTGAAGATCGCCGCCATCGCCGAAGGCTTCCAGGTCAACATGATCCCACACAACCCGCTGTCGCCGGTCGGGCTGGCGGCGTGCCTGCAACTGGACGCGGCGATCCCCAATTTCGCCATC
This sequence comes from Alphaproteobacteria bacterium, assembly GCA_014382345.1. Classification (GTDB taxonomy): domain Bacteria; phylum Pseudomonadota; class Alphaproteobacteria; order Rhodospirillales; family Casp-alpha2; genus Casp-alpha2. The sequence continues at coordinate 3,908 of JACNJX010000089.1, read as the reverse complement.
CAGGAATATACCACCGGCTTCGAAGCCGGCGTCATGGAATCGAAACCGCTGCATCTGGGCCATGACGTGGTCGACGAAGTGCCCGTGGTCGAAGACGGTTTCGTCACCATCCCGACCCGGCCCGGCATCGGCATCGACCTGGTGGCGGACGCGGAAAAAATCCGACCGCCCCTGGTCAACCCGATCAAGATGCGCCCGCACAAAGACGGCTTCATCGTCGACCAGTAGAAACCCCGAAGAGGGACATCACGGTGACGCAGCAACGCATCACGCTTTCGGCCTGGGTCTATCTGGCCATCGCCTCCCTCGCGCTGGTCGACGCCTTCGTGCACGTACCGCCGTTGATACCCGTTACGGCGGGGCTGATCGTGCTGTTCGTCGCGCTCGAATTCCGTAACATCCCGGCGGCGCAGAAAATCGCCGGCATCGGGTTGATTGCCGTCGGCGTTCTCGGCGCTATCAGTTCCGGGAAAGGGGCGGAGCTTCTGATCGACGGCATCGCCCGGTCGCGGATCTTCCTGCTTTTGTTTTTCGCCGTATCCTGGCTGCAGTTCCCGGTCGGCCAGAGCCCGGCGCTTCGGGCCGTGCGCGCTACCATCGTCAGCCAGCCGCCCGGCCGGCGCTTCCTGTTCATGGCGTCGGGCGTCCACACCCTTGGCTCGGTGCTCAATCTGGCCGGCCTGAGCCTGCTCGCGTCCATGGTCGAAAACCAGAAAGACCCGCATCTGCGCCGACGCATGACCATGGCCCTGATCAACGGTTTCGGCAGCGCGTCCAGCTGGTCGCCGTTCTTCATCGGCATGATCGTGGTGCTGGTCGCCATCCCGTCGCTGAAATGGACCGATATCGGCCCCCTGGGGTTCATCCTGGCGCTGGCTATTGTTTCCACCGCGTGGGCCTACGACAGGCTGGTGCTGCGCCGATCGCACCCGGCGGAAGCGCCGACGCCGCCGGTGGCGTTGGACAAGGCGGATTTTTGGCGGGCCGCCGGCATTCTGGTGTCGCTGATTGTGCTCGCCGTAACCATCGTCGAATTCACCGGCACGTCCATCCCCGTCACACTCGGCCTGATGGGGCCGCCCTTCGCGCTGGTCTGGTATTCCATGATCGGCACCCGCGGCACCCGCTTCCCGCACCGCGCCGTTGACCTGTCGGGCGGCGTGATGGCCCACCTGCCGAGCCTGCGCAATGAGGTCCTGGTCTTCGTCGCCGCCAATATTTTCGGCCTCGGCATCGCCAGCATCATTCCGACCGGCGACTTGGGCCACTTCGTCAACGCCGCCCTGCCGTGGGCCGATGCAAAAATCGCCGCCATCGTGCTGTTTTTCTTAGGATGCAGCCTGATCGGCCTGCACCCGGTGATCGTGGTGATCTCGCTGACCGCGGTACTGCCGCCGGAAGCACTTGGCCTCAAGGACTGGGTGGTCGGCCTGACCTACGCCGGCATCTGGGGCGTCAGCACCATGGTCTCGCCGTTTTCCGGCACCACGCTGTTCATGGCGCGCGTCACCGGCGTGCCCGCCCACATCATCGGCTGGCGCTGGATGCTGCCGACGTCGCTGCTGAGCGGCGGCGTGATCGGGGCCATCGTCATCGCGCTCCGGCACGGGTTGGGGTGAGGGGCAGTCCAAGGTTTTCGCGGGCAATAGCGATTACGGAGCCTCCACCCCACGGCGATACAGGTGCCATGTGGCATGGCCTAAAACAGGTAGAACCACCAATAATCCGATCAGGCCGGAAAGCATGGAAACAGCGATCAAGGCCGCGATAATAAAACACCACAGGGCCATAACGCGGGGGTTCTTAATGACAAATTTAACGCTGGTTATCATGGCCGTGACGAAATCAATGTCGCGGTCGAAAAGCATCGGGATCGATATCACCGAGTAGGAAAACACCCCGAAGGCGATAACGGCCCCGGTGAGGTTGCCAACCACTATGAACAGCCAGCCAAGGGGCGTGGTTAAAATCATGTCCATCAGTTCCGAAAAACTGAAAAGCTCGAAGCTCATAAAACCGAAGGACAGCAGCGCCGCGATATCCATCCAGATAAACAGGGAAAATCCGGTGACCAACGCCATCCAGCCCAGGTCACGGCTGAACATGGATTTCACCGTTCCGAACACAAAACTCCAGCACAAAACCCGGCTGCCCTCATCCGGATCCTTCTCAAGCTGCTGACTGACGACATAGAAGCCACTGGCGATGAAGGGGGCGACCAGAGCAAATCCGGCGGCCAGGGGGTAAATCAGATACGGCATGTCGAAGCGCACCAGCAACAAGACGAGGATCCATCCGCCCACCGCATAAATGCCGCTGAAAAACAGGCCATAGGCCGGCGCCGTTTTGAAATCCCGTATGCCCAGCGCCAACACTTCCAGCAGATCGTCGGTCGTTACGGTCTTGACCTGTTGGAATTTACCCTGGCCGGGATGCGCTACAGGCGCGGACGACGTTTTGGCATCGACGGCAGATTCCTCGGGGTTCTCGCTCACTTCAACGGCCCTTATTTCATCTTCAACAAGTAACCATATGACGAGAAGGTCTATGTGTCGATCTTGATTGGCGGAATCCGCCAACGTGGAAAAGGGAATACGGGGTGTCGTCGTTGCAGGCGCCCCTTTAATTCCCTCGCGCTTTAACCGAGCCGCTTCGCGTAGTCCGCGGCCTTGGCCTTGTCCCAGCCGAGCACACCGGTCAGCACCTCGACCGTATGCTGGCCCAGTTCCGGCGGGGCCGTGGGGTCGACCACCGGGGTTTCCGACAGGCGGATCGGCGAGGCCAGGATGCGGGCCGTGCCGAGCGTCGGGTGCGGAACCTCGCGGACCAGTTCGTGCGCCTTGGCCTCCGGGCTTTCCAGCGCCTCGTCCACGGTGCGCACCGCGCCGGCTGGCAGGCCGACGGCGTGCAGTTTTTCCAGCCACGCGTCGCGCCCCGCCGTCTTGAACACCGTTTCCAGCTCCGCCGCCAGCGCCACCCGGTTTTCGGCCCTGAGCCCGTTGGTCAGATAGAGCGCATTTTCGATCAAATCTTCACGCCCGATCGCCTTGCAGAGCGTGCGGAACTGTCCATTGTTGGCGATGGCCAGCGCCAGCGGGTGGTCCTTCGTCGTGTACGGCTGATAGGGCGCCACGCTGGGGTGGGCCGCGCCGTGCCGTTCGGGGGTCTTGCCGTCCATCAGGTACGCGCTGGCGACATTCGACAGCGCCGTCACCGTGCTGTCGAACAGCGCCATGTCGATGTGCTGGCCGTGGCCTGACTTGCCCCTCGCGATCAGCGCCGCCAGCACGGCCTGCGCCGCGTTGTGACCGGTCAGCATGTCGGCGATGGAAACGCCGACGCGCACGGGCGGGCCGTCGGGCTCGCCGGTGATCGACATCAGGCCGCTTTCCGCCTGAATCATGAAGTCATAGCCGGCGCGTTCCGCCATCGGGCTGCCACGCCCGTAGCCGGAGATCGAGACCGTGATTAGCTTCGGGTTTTCGGCGCGAAGGCCATCGAGGCCGAGGCAGAATTTTTCCATGGTGCCGAAGCGGTAGTTCTCGATCAGCACGTCGGAACACGCCGCCAGGGCGCGGACGACCGCTTGGCCCTCTTCGCTTTTGAAGTCGGCAACAATGCCCCGCTTGTTGCGGTTAAAAGCCATGTTATACGCGCTGACGCCGTCACGGAACGGCGGGCCGAAATGGCGCGTATCGTCGCCGCCGTCAGGGTTTTCGACCTTGATCACGTCGCAGCCGAGATCGCCCAGCACCATGGCGCACAAGGGGCCGGCCAAAATGCGCGACAGGTCTAGCACGCGAACGCCTTTGAGTGGGGCTTCGGACATAGTCTACTTCCGCTGGTCGAAGCGCCGGCCGACGAGCGCCGAGGCGATGTTGATTTTCTGGATGTCGATGGACCCGCCG
>JACNJX010000025.1 GCA_014382345.1 Alphaproteobacteria bacterium | reverse complement strand
CTGAAGGAATACCTGTCGCGCGGCACCTATATCTTCCCGCCCGAGCCGAGCCTCAAACTGACCGCCGATGTCATCGCCTTCACCACCCATGAAATTCCGAAATGGAATCCGGTGAACGTCTGCTCCTACCATTTGCAGGAAGCCGGCGCGTCGCCCGAGGAAGAACTGGCCTTCGCCCTGGCCAATGCCATCGCCGTCCTGGATGCGATCCGCGCCGGCGGCGACGTGTCCGAGGCGGACTTCCCAAAGCTGGTGGGACGGATCAGCTTTTTCGTCAACGCCGGCATCCGCTTCGTCACCGAACTTTGCAAGATGCGGGCCTTCACCGAGCTGTGGGATGAAATCACCCGGGAACGTTATGGCGTCGAGGATGCGAAAATGCGGCGCTTCCGCTACGGCGTGCAGGTCAATTCCCTGGGCCTGACCGAACAGCAGCCGGAAAACAATGTCTACCGGATTCTAATCGAGATGCTGGCGGTGGTGCTGTCGAAAAATGCCCGCGCCCGCGCCGTGCAGTTGCCGGCCTGGAACGAGGCCCTGGGCCTGCCCCGGCCCTGGGACCAGCAATGGTCGCTCCGGCTGCAACAGATCATGGCGCACGAGACCGACCTGCTGGAATACGGCGACCTGTTCGACGGCTCCGCCGAGGTCGAGGCCAAGGTCCAGGCGCTTAAGGACGAGGCCCGGAGCGAACTGGCGCGGATCGGGGCGATGGGCGGAAGCGTCGCCGCCATTCCCTATATGAAAGGCCGATTGGTCGAATCCAACGCGCGGCGTTTGACCGCTATCGAGACCGGCGAACGATCGGTGATCGGCGTCAACCGTTACACCGAGAGTGAGCCCTCGCCGCTGACTGCCGCCGGGGACAGCTTCCTCAGCGTCGACGAGGACGCCGAGGCGCACCAGATAACCTCCCTCAATGCCTGGCGGAACCAGCGCGACAGTGGCCAGGCCGAACGGACCCTGGCCTATTTGGAAGCGGCGGCCCGCGAAGGCCGCAATCTGATGGAGCCCTCCATCGCCTGCGCCCACGCTGGTGTCACCACCGGCGAATGGGGCCAGACACTGCGCGAGGTTTACGGCGAATACCGTTCACCCACCGGCGTATCAGCGAGCAGGTCGGCGGGCGGAGGGAACGGTCTTCAGGCCCTGCACGAGCGGGTCGAGGCATTAGCCTCCAAACACGGCATGCGGCCCCGCATCCTGATCGGCAAGCCGGGACTGGACGGACATTCCAACGGCGCCGAGCAGATCGCCGTGCGTGCGCGCGATGCCGGTTTCGAAGTCATCTACGAAGGGATCCGCCTGACGCCCGAGGAAATTGTCTCCAGCGCCGTCCAGGAACATCCCCACCTGGTCGGCCTGTCGGTGCTGTCTGGCTCACACATGCCGCTGCTCAAGGCGGTAAAAGCGGGCATGGACGCGGCTGGTATCGGTGACACGCCCCTGGTGGTCGGCGGCATCATTCCCCCCGACGACGCCGATGCCTTAAGCGAAGCCGGGATCGCCCGCATCTACACGCCGAAGGACTTCGACATGAACGTGATCATTTCAGATATCCTCGATTTGGTAGAGGAACATCTGTCCAGCCACTGAGAAAGAGGCGCTTTGGCAGACCTTGCCTGCCACAATCAACCATGCTGGCCGATGTGAACCTTACGGTTTTTCTCCGCGCTTGAGGCGGGCCTCAATGTCATCCAGCACCGGTATCATGTCGGCAATGGAATCGATCACGTAATGAGCGCCGCGCTGGTACATGGTCGGATAAATGCGGTCGCGATGCGCCTGTTTGACGTCCTCCGGCATGGCGTTCCATTCGTCCAGTTGTACGCCGACCTCGTTGCCCGAAATGGCAAGGCCGACACCCCAGCCGCCGGCGTTGAGACCTTCTTCGATACCGGTCAGCGTATCGTCGACCTTGACCACCGATTGCACCGGCGAAACGTCCAGTTCGAGGATGTTGCGAAGCACCATGTGCCCATAGGGCCGGCCCCGGGGAACATCACCGGCGCCGAAGGTGGCGTCGGGAATATAGCCTTGTTTTTCGGCGTCCGCCTGATTGATAGCCAACATCCCCGGAAGATACCCGGACGTGGAACCGATCTTGTATCCGCGCTTGCGGCATTCGGCGATAACTTCGTTGGTGCCGGGAATGAGGGTTGAGTATTCGGAAAGGCAGGCTTCCTGCAGCGGCACGAAGCGCTCAAACATTTCATCGACGTCCTTTGAGGTCGGCTCGGTGCCGTGAATATCGACCCATCGGCGGCGAACGCTCGGAATTTCCGTTATCAGGCCGATGTGTACCTTCTTGTGTGCGCCCATGGGAATGCGCGCTTCCTCCATGGAAATTGCGACACCCTTTTCCTCGAAGACCTTACAAAAAACGACGGCCGGCGCCATACAGCCGAAATCCATTGTCGTGCCGGCCCAATCGAAGATGACGGCGCGAATGGGACCGCGATAACTGCGGTTATAAGTAAATTCTCGTTCATGGGTAAATTGCATATCTCTAAGACCTTTTTCTCTCTGGAAAACCGGCGGATTTGTTTCTGAAAATGATCATATGAAGGCTACCATTATGAAGGATTATCGGTAAAATCGTAAAATTCTAGATATCAATTGGCTGAACCGATGGATAGCGATGTATCATAAGTGGCTTAGATCTTTCCACGCCGTGGCTCGGGAAGGCGGTTTCACGGCGGCATCGAAGGTGCTGAACATCGGACAGCCGACCATCACCGATCAGGTCAAGGCGCTTGAGAGGCAATTCGGCGTCGAACTGTTTCACCGCCGCGGGCGTACCGTGACCCTGACCGACACCGGCCGCGGCCTGCTTGAGATTACCCAGGACATCTTCGGACACGAGGAAGAAGCGATCAGCTTCCTCAACGCCGCCCGTGACCTGAAACACGGGAAACTGAAACTGGGCGGCGTCGGCGCCCCGGTGGTGATGGAACTGGTTGAACATTTCCAGGCCTCGTACCCGGAAATCCAACTGGATATTTCCATTGATCACGGCACGCCGATGTTACGGAGCCTGATGGATTTCGAAACGGACGTCGCTATTCTCGCCCATGTCGAAAACGACCCGGAACTTTTCTATTTTCCCTATGTCCGCTCCGACGTCGTGCTGTTCGTCAATACCGACCATCCCTGGGCCAACCGCAAAACAGTCCGGATCGGGGAACTTACCGGCCAGACCTTCATTCTCCGGGAAAAAACCTCAACCACCCGCCAGGCCCTCGAGGGAGCGCTTGCCAAGGCCGACGTTTCCCTGGGCACCGCGCTTGAAATCAACAGCCGCGAAGCGGTGATGGATGGCATTGTCCGGGGGTTGGGGATCGGCGCCGTTTCCGAACTGGAATACGTCCCTCACGAACGATTGAGGGCGATCCGAATATCCAATGCGGACGTTTTCATATCCTTCTACGTGGTTTGCCTGAAGCGCCGGAAAAACCGCCCCCTCCTTCAGGCCTTCCTCAAAACCGCCGAAGAAATTGTCGAAAACAGGCCCCATTCCACAGGATAAAAAGTCTGCCCTATAAAACAGGTGACGTCAGGCCTTGCGATAAGGCAACCTCTGCCTCGCGCAACATGCTGAGAATCTGTTCTGGGGTATAGCGTTTGCGGCTCATTCTTTCGTCCTCCTTCAAGGTTCAGAATGCGCCAAATCCCTTAATAAACTTTGGACCACTATTTGGGGGTCACTCCAGAAGCAACTAGGGCTAAGGGGTTTGAGCACTTTATTACGTGAAGCCACCTTAAGCATGGCCCGAAGCAGACGTTCATTCCCTTTGGTAATTCATAAAGAGCTGAGGCAAGTTTCACATCAACAGAACCGTCTCATAGCGGTCCTTCAAGGAACAACTCTCACGCTGGCCTCCCCCAATTCGGAGAACCTTCCATCTTTCATGGTGGAGGTGGCAAAGGCAGTTGAGGAACTGGAGATAGCGATCAAACGGTTTGAGAAAAACTACCAGGAAAACCTACATAAGCAGAAACTTCCCGCCGGCGATGACGAGCGCCACCGCCAACAGCCACACCAGCATCCTTGTCGGCAGCAACTGGGCCCCCATCTTGGAGCCGATGAACCCGCCGAGCACTGCTGCCGCGGCCCAGAACGGAAGGACGGCCGGTATTTGCCCCGCCGCGATGACGTTACCGGCCAGACCGGCACTTGAGTTGAAAAGGATGAACGATGCCGCGATAGCGGCCGTACGGCGCACATTGGTCCAGCGCAAAATCATAACCGCCGGGCTCAACAACACACCACCGCCGATACCTACCAGGCCCGACACCATGCCGATGGTGCCGCCGATACCGAGAGCCGGCACGCGTGGCAACCGTTTCCTGTCCTGAGAGAATGTATCCGGATCGAAAAGGGAGCCCCAAAAAAGATAGGCCGCCGATGCCAGCAAAAGGACGCCGAGGGCGGGCCGATAGATATCCCCGGGCAGGGTGATGGAGCCGCCGATGAAGGCACAGGGTATGGACAGCAGAACGAGCGGCCAGATATCGGACCATTTCAAATGACCGGACTTGTAAAAGCGGAACACGGTCAGGCTCGCCACCATGATGTTTAGTGACAATGCGATCGGCCGCATCAGGTCCGGCGGGAGATTAAAGAGCGCCATAACGGCCAGGTATCCGGACGCGCCGGCATGTCCCACCGACGAGTAGAGCGCGGCAAGGACAAAAAACAAACCGGGGATCAGCCAGATATGGATGTCGCCGAAGATCGGTTCACCGCCAAACATTTATCTCCACCCATGGCTTTTTGTCGATTAAACGCTACCGTCCCAGCAGCCTGACATAGCTCGCCACGTCGATGATTTCGTCATCGTTGAGAGCCCCTGCCCACGGCGGCATAAAATCTCCCTTTCCTTCCCGGATCGTTTTAAGCAACTGATCATCGCTCAGTTTCTGCATGCTTTCCGGATGAGAAAAATCGACCATCTCGATCCGGATCAATTGTGCGAGAAGTCCGTTGCCTTTGCCGTTTTTGTCATGGCAGGCGATGCAGGCGTTTTTATAGATAATCCTTCCGCGGCGCGTGTTGCCCCGGAATTTAAGGCCCTTGTTGGACATTGTCGTGATGTAGGCTGCGATGTGTTTAATGTCGTCCTCCGGCAGCACCAAACCCCAATTGGGCATGTTCGAATCCGCATCTTTCCGGTAGCGGCCGATGGTCTCGGCCAGAGTCCCGATTTTTTCTTTCTGGTATTTACCTGAGGAAAGGTCCGCCGGCCGCAAGTCTTTCTTCTTCGCCAGCGGGCCGTTGCCGTTGCCTTCCTTTCCGTGACAAACAAGGCAATAGGAACGGTAGAGATGGCTCCCGATCAGTGAGTTTGGTTTTTCCTCAGCGTAGGTGGCTGTGGTCAGCATCAACAGCATCACGAGTGATATAAGCCCTGTAACTGGTTTCATCCTACATCTCCAACGTTGATATCTGTCATGTCACGCCTGAGTTCCCGCGGAAAAAGTTGTTAGGTTCTCCTGCTCAAAGTCGATGAACCCTTTCGCCACTTCAGAAAATTGCCTGTAAAAAGGGTGCTCGGTTGCATCAATGACCTTGTCGCAGAAGTTGTTGACCCACTGTGACAGATGCTCCTCATAAAACCGCTTTTCGATCTCTAAAATATTTGTGCCCAGTTCATGCTCTTCGTTGCTCCAGGCTTCGGCCTCTTTCAGCACCAGCCTCTGCATGAATTCGAACTCGGCGCTGAGGTGGTCGGGCATGCCGCCGAAGGAATCGGCGACTTGCAGTCCGGCCGCCTCCATGAATTTTTTCACTTTGACGGTTTGCTCACTCCAAAAGGAATTTGGCTCCCCGAACCGCCCCTCAACGTGCATGGATTCATTCGGAGAAATATGAGAACCCGGCCCGATGAACAGTCTTGTGAATTCAAGGGCCAGGTCCTCAACAAGTTGAGTTTGTGAGGCGTTTTCAAACACCTCATCCAGGGAAAGGTTAAGTGCATGCAAGGCACCGGAGAATTCCGGCGCCTCGAGTTTGGACAGGAGAGCCTCAGATGGCTCCTCCCGGAAGATATCGGCCAGAAGGCCATACACATTGGCTCGCGCCGTTGCCATTTCAGCCATATCGTTCCGGGGGGTTACCATTATCGTCTCTCCTGTACCTTAAGTGTGTTTAGGCCTTGGCGACCCTGACAACCGTATCCATCCAGCGCTGGGTTCCGCTGATCGGGTCAGAGCTGTTTGGAATGATCGCGTTCGGGTGGACGCCGTGTTTCTTCCACGTCATGTTCTTGGCGTCCGGATCGCTGGATGCGCCACCGTTGATCGGGTTGTTTTTTCCCGACCCGTAAATGCCCGAATGCTGTCGGCCAAAGTGGTGTGAAATGGCGATGACACCGGGAACGATACCTTCGGTGACGTAGGCCGTGGTCGTAATCGCCCCCAGCTTGTTGTGCACCTTGATGGTATCGCCATCCTTGATGCCGCGTTCTGCGGCGGTCTTGGAGTTGATCCAGCCCGGGTTGTCGTGCTTGATCTCGGTCAGCCATTTGCAATGGGTGGTCCGGGAGTGCGAGTGCACGGCGACCTTGTAGGTGGTCATGATCAACTCATCCTTGGCCATGGCTTCGTGTTCGGGCGTCGGCGTATAGGTTGGGAACGCCGGCAGGCCCTTGTCCTTGAAGTTGTCGGAATAGAAATCCAACAGGCCGGACTTGGTGAACTTCGTATTCGGCGCGTATGCCGACAACGGAGTGCCCTCGATGTTCTGGGCGACATAGGCTTTTTTAGCGCCCTTGGTTCCCAAATACCCGGCCTTCTTGGCCGCGGCTTCACTCTTGACCCCGGCCTTCTTCCAGTTCCAGTAGACGCCGGTTTTCTTGTCAAGAATCACGCCGTCACCACTGACATCGACCTTTTTGGCATAGAAGCCGTAGTTGCCCTTGTCGTTCGGATCGTGCCAGACGCCTTCTTTCATCATGTAGTCGAAGCCGCCCGCCTCCTTGACGCCGGGCGTCATTTCGCAGGACTGACGGACGAAGTCCTTCTTGTCCTTCCAGGCCAATTCGAAACCGATTCGCTTAGCCAAATCGGGCCACACGTCGCCCTGACACCTGGCCTCGCCCAAGGGCTTGATCAGAGGTTGCCGGATATAAAATTCGGCAATCTGGTTGGCAGACACCATGTCTTCCCAATCCCACCGTTCCAGATAGGTAACGTCAGGCAGGATCAGATCAGCGTATTGAGAGGACTCATCATAGGTGATCGTCGACGTAATCAGGAACGGGATGATGCTTTCGTCTTTAAGAATTGACGCCCATTCGTTGTTGTCACCGTTGATGAAGGCGGGATTATAACAACTCCACCAGTAGACCTTGGGCCGCCCGGCAAATCCGTCCTTGATCACCGGCCCCACCTGATGTGAAACATGGTGCGTGGGGAAGACCGCTTCACCCTTGAAGCCGTCCTTGACGTGAAGCCCCTTGTGAACCTTCGCTGCTGGCGTTGACGGGGCTTTCCAACCGGCACCAACGCCCATGACGCGCCCGCCGGGCGTATCCAGGTTGTTGGTGATGGCGGCAAGCAACATCGCGGCGCGTTCCTGGTCGGCACCGTGATAATGCATGACGGTGCCACGATAGGTCACCAGACACGCCGATTTGGCCTTGGCGAAACCGCGGGCGATTTCCTTGATCTTCGAGGCAGGAACACCGCTTCTCTTTTCGGCGAATGCAGGCGTGAACTTGGCCACCTCTTTCTTGATCGCCGCGATCTTCTGATCCGTCGTCGCATGATAGTCCGGCGTCACCCGCATGAACTTGAAGTGGTCTTTCCTGAACAATCCTTCGTTCATGATGACGTTGATCATCGCCAGCATCACCAGGCCGTCATGACCGGGGTTAATCGGAATCCACTCCGTCGATTTGGCAGCGGTGTTCGAAAGCCTGACGTCGAAGGTGTAAAGCGGCACACCGCGATCGATCATGGCCCGGATCAAACGCTGCGATGTCGGGATATGGTTGGTGTGGGTTTCGAACTGGTTGGAACCGAAATTGACGACATAGTCGGTCTTGTCGTAGTCCCAGTTGTCGTACATACCGCCCCACAGGCTTTCCTGACCAACCCATTTTGCGGCTTCGCACACGGAGGTGTGGTTGCCGATGGTCTTGGTGCCGTAAGCCGCCATGAAATCGTACATGGTGGCCGCTTGTGACGCTTTGTGACGGCCGTACTGGTACATGAACAGTTCCGGCGTGCCGGCGTCGCGTAGCGGTTTCAGCTTGGACGCAACCAAGTCGAGGGCTTCATCCCAGGAAATCCGTTTCCATTTATGCTCGCCGCGTTTGCCGACGCGCTTCAACGGATGAAGGATCCGGTCCGGAAAGTAGACCTGATTAACGCCGGCCTGACCCTTGGCGCACAACTTGCCGAGCGTCCGGATGGAACCCGGATGGCCTTCCAGTTTCTTAAGCCGACCATCTTCCACATATCCGATCATCGAGTCCCGGGTCACACACTGCCAACAGGCCGTCGGAATGGCCTTGCGTTCCTTGCCCGTTACCGGCGAGAAATCACGGCCACCATTTTCAAACTTAACGCTTCCGGCCAGGGCTTTCTTGGACTTGCCGACTCCAACCGCAAGTGCGGCTCCGCTGGCTCCAGCAAGTGTCATGAAGTTTCGACGATTTAACTTTTCCATTTTCATCTTCCTTATCTGAATGCTGGTCCTATGGAATCAGGTCCACATAATGATCCAATTTGCCTTTTTCCCGTTTCGTGTAGAGATCCTTCAGCATGTTGTCCGGGTCGATATAGAAAACATGCGGATCGGTCCCTTCCTCCGGAAGCAGGACGTTCTTGGCAAGGTCATGTTCCTTGACCAGCTTGGCGACTTCGCTGTTGGGATCGTTGAGGTCGCCAAAGATGCGGGCACGGCCCTGACAGGTGTTGACGCAGGACGGATCGATACCGTTGGCGACCCTTTCCTTGCACATGTCGCACTTGTCGGCGGCCATCTTTTCGGGCTTCTTGCCGGCCTTGACGAAGGGGTTGAACGACCGCACTCCGTAGGGACATCCATCGATGCATTTGCCGCAACCGATGCACAATTCCGAATCGATCAGGACCAGACCATCGGGGCGTTTGTAGGTGGCACCGCCGCGATAGCGGATTTTTCCTCCATCGGGCGTCTTGAAGACCTTCCTCGGCCCCGGATATTCGGGACAAACCTTCACGCAGGGCGGGACCTTGTCCTTTTTGTTGCCCTCGCAATGATTGCACATGATCGGCAGGAAGCCTTTTTTGGTGTTGGGGAAAGTGCCCGTCGTTTTTTCCTGAACGACGGTCCTGAAACGCCCGAGCGAAACGTCGTTCTCGGCTTTGCAGGCAACCGTACAGGCCCTGCAGCCAATACACTTCCTCAAATCCATGACCATCACCCAACGGGGCGCCTTCTTGGCCGCTTCGGCCTCACTGACCGGTGTGGCGAGGGCGGCGGCACCAGCCACAGCCATGCCGGCGCCCTTCAGGACGTCACGCCGACCGATTTTCGTTTTAGTCCTTTTGGGACTTTCCATGCTCCCATCCATTTCGTTTTCCTCCTTGCTGTGTTGAACCAAATACAAATGCGTCTCGCGAAATCATCCCCCGGTACTCAGGAGGTCGATGGTGTCCTCGAAGTTGGCGATGGCCTCATCCAGGATCATGATCGAGTACTTCTTGTTGTGAACGCCGTTCCCGACCTGGACGATGTTCAGCAGTTTTTGGCCAGCGGCGATCATTTCCCTGGCTTCCTTCAATTTTGTTTCGTCAAATTTGCCCTCGGCGGCCTTGAGCGCTGCCTGGGCTTCTTCCCCGACTTCTGCAACGACCCGGACTTCCTTCTCCAGCGTCTTCTGCCAATCGTCGAGCATCTTCGGATGCTCGGCCGTATGGCACGCCGCGCAGGCTTCGCCGGAACCCGCCATCACGGTTTGCCCGTTCGCATGCTTCTCTTTGACGTGGCAGCCGATGCAATTGGTCGAAACACCGTCCATGAGGCCGGCCACGGGTGAAATGTTTTCGCTGACCGGTGTGCCCGTCAGTAGAATCTTCTGGAAGCGGTGCTGGTCATCGTGACACTGCACGCAATCAGCCTGGACGTTGTCCAGATAGGTCTTCTTGTCTTTTGCGCCGTGATTGATCGGTTCATGGCAGTTGAGACAATCGGCCCGCCGGGTGGCGACGTGCTTGTCATGCATCAACAGCGCGTCCTTGCCCTTGGCGAACAGTTCTTTCGATGCGTTGTGGCAGGTAAGGCACTCGCTCGTCTTGATCTCGGCCGTGCCTTCAACCTGATGCAGGTGGCAACTCTCACAGGGAACCCCGGCTTTTTCGAGAGTTTGGTGAGTGATCGGCTTCTTTTCCTTGTCGTCGGCGGACAACTGACTTTGCAGGGATTTGGTCGGCACCGTGTGGCAGAGCGTGCACTTGTTCGTACCTTTGTTGAAATTGACCTTGGGTTCCTTGGAAAAACTGACCCTGGTCAGTTTCACCTGGCCGGTGGCCTTTTCGGCGGTTTGCATGCCGTTGGGGTTGAAGTGGCAGGTGAAGCAAATCTCTTTCGGAACCTCGAAGTGTTTCTTCGCCGAGTGCTTAATATGGCAGTCGTCGCAGGCGAGCTTCTGGCCCTTGGGCATATCCTTCTCGAAGTGCGCTTTGTGCTTGAAGACGCTCTTTTCGGTAAACTTGAGTTCCTTATCCTGAAATTCCGTCTTGGCGTGACAGCCCCCACGCAGGCAAGAACCGTCTTGCACGACGGGGCGGATCGGCAAGTGCGCATCAGGATCGTAGAGATAGGCCGAAAGATGCCTAATTCCCCGATATTTGGCTTTCAGGGATTTCTCTTCCCCGGGCAGGAAGTGGCAATCGACACATCCTGCTTCCTCGGACTTTTCGTTGTTCTGGGCAACGTGCTTGGAGAGTTTCCACGACTCGTACTGCTCCGTCATGACATGGCAACTTCCGCCGCAGAACGATGATTGGGTCGTGTATGCTCCCATGCCTTTCCAACTCGCCACTCCCAAAACCACGAGTCCGACGATGCCGATGAGGACCGTTTTCCAACCGACAAATGTAGTGATCTTCACGCCAATCCCCGGAGTTCATTGATCGTTTTCGCGGACCTTTTGGCACCGCGTTGCCCTTGGTACATCGCATCTTTCGTGCCAAGTCTTGCGACTCCCCGGAATTCAAGGACTTTCCCAGGTCGCAGTAACCGGAGAAGGTCTCAAAACGGCGAAAATGTTACCCGTTGGTAACATTCAGAAGGATCGGGTAACCGTTCCGGTTCTTTGTCTGGATTCAAAGGATTATTGGCATTCGGCGGTCGGCGCGCGTTACCGGCCGGTAACATCCGGAATCACGATGAAAAATAGGCCTCGCGGGGGACACCAGACATCTTGGCCGAAACCCGGCTTGATCAACGTCAAGACCGTCTTCTTGGCAATAGTGGTATACGTCTTGCTGGGGGAGAGTTGGTTCTTGGCTTTAAGTCCGGGATCAGAAAGCCCCTCATCAGGGAGGAAACATGCTTCGTATTCTCATCGCAGCCTTGGCGCTGGTTTGCATGCTGGGCAGCGCGCGTGCGGAAATCGGTCCTCCCATCCGCTTTGGCCTGACCTCGGTGGTGGTTCAGGAGAATTTACGCTTTCTCGACAGATGGGCCGAGCACCTTAGCGCCAAGATCGGACGACCCGTCGAATTCGTTCGCCGACGATCCTATCGCGAGATTACGGATCTGCTCGAATCCGGCGGGCTCGAATTTGCCTGGATTTGCGGCTATCCCTTCATTCAGAAACGCGATCCCGAATTCCTGACTCTGTTGGCGGTTCCCGTCTATAGAGGCGAGCCCCTATATCACTCGTTCATCATCGTCCACCGCGACAGCCCTCACAGCAAGCTGGAGGATCTTAGAGGGGGGGTATTTTCTTTTTCCGACCCGGAATCGAATTCCGGCTTTCTTTACCCGCAATCCGTTTTAGCCGCCCAGGGCGAGACCCCGGAATCGTTTTTCCGTCAGACCTTTTTTACGTTCAATCATGCGGAAACTATCGAGGCGGTAGCGGAGCAGGTTGCCGATGGCGGCGCGGTCGACTCATACATCTGGGAATATCTTCGAACCTACCGCCCCGAACTCACCGAGAAAACGCGCGTCATCATGCGATCGCCGAAATTCGGATTCCCCCCCCTGGTATCGCGTCTCGGCGTTGATGCGAGCATCGTTTCCCGTATGAAGACGGCCTTGGCGGAGATGGAGAGTGATCCAGAGGGACAAAAGTTCCTGGATGGCCTAAAACTTGACCGTTTCGGCGACTTCTCCCCCAGTCTTTTCGACAACATCCGGCGAATGGCTGATGAAACACGCCAGTCTCTGCCGTGGCTGGCGTCAAAGACCAAGAATAAGAAATACTGAAGGTAACCGGAAAATGAAGCTGTCTTTCTTACGTTCCTGGGGATTGTCTTTCAAATTCGCACTTGCGATTACGACAATCGTCGCCGGCGTGGCATTCACCATCGGTGCAGTGATCGTCGTCCAGGACCGTCAGCGGTTCAACCAGGATCTGGAGGAAAGGGTGCTTCTGTTAGCCCGTTCCGTGGCTGTTACGGCACCCGAGGCAATCCTACGCAACGATTCCTGGTTTCTCTACCAAAGCCTTAAAAAAATGGCGGGCCAGGAACCGGGCGGTTTGCAACACACCCGAGTCATTACCGCCATGATCCTAAGCCCGGAGGGACATGTCTTGGCGCACCTGAAACCCAAGGGGCATCCTCTAGGGCTTAGATTAAAGGCACCCGATGGTGAGGAAGCCGCGCTGCTGGAAGCCGCCAAATCGGCACATTCAGCGAAGGTTCAGGAGGGCAGCGGTGTTGGCGCAAAAGGATTCCTTGAAGCCGTGATCCCTCTGTTTTCGGATGAAAAGTTTTTGGGCGTCGTCCGGGTCCGCGTGTCCACCTACGAGGTCTATCTGCAAGTTCAGCGTTCGGCGTTGCTCGTGATTGGACTTACCTTGGGGCTTGTTATCCTGGGCAGCCTGCTGGGGGCGCTCATCTCGCGCCGCATGGTCAAACCCCTGACCGCAATGACCAGCGGGTTGCAGGCGGTGCGCCGGGGTGAACTCACAAACATTGCTCCGGTACCGGTGCAAGATAATGACGAACTCGGCGAATTGGCAGCCGCTTTCAACAAAATGGCAGTCGAATTGGCCGAGAAGAAAATGTTGGAAGAGCAAATGGCGGTCAGCGAAAAACTTGTCGCGTTGGGACGGATCACCGCTGGCGTTGCACACGAGGTCAATAATCCCCTTGCCGGGCTTCTCAACTGCATAGATACCCTCAAAAAACACCCTGACGACAAGGAACTGATGGAAAGGTATCTGCCGCTTCTGGATAACGGCCTCCACAGAATCAAGGATATCGTCAAGAGCCTGCTGGTAGAGTTGCGCGTCGAGGATACGCGAGAAATGTCAGACGGATCGTGCCTGGACGATCTGCGGGAAATCGTTGAAGCCGAAATCAATGGCCGCAACATTCAACTTGTTTGGGATAACCACCTCGACGACCAAGTCCAGGTCTACAAAGGACAGATCCAACAGATAGTTCTCAACCTCCTGAAGAACGCCCTTGAAGTCCTTCCCGATGGCGGGACCGTGACCTTTAAATCCTCCAACAATAGGGGATCGGTGATGCTGGAAGTGGATGATGATGGTCCCGGTATCCCAACTGAACATAGGAATCATCTTTTCGACCCCTTTTTCACCACCAAGCCGAACGGAACCGGACTCGGGCTTTGGATTGTCTACCGCCTGGTCGAGAGCATGCGCGGCGTCATCGAGGTGGAAAGCAGACCAGGGCATGGCACTCAATTCCTGGTAACCCTGCCAACAACGAATCTCGGGGCCTGACGAGGTATGGAAATGGAACCCGCAATACCATTGGAAAACAACTTCTCCGACCTCTGCGTTCTCGTCGTTGAGGACGATGAGATCATGCGCCTGTCGCTTGAGGACCGCCTTCGGATGGAGGACATCCCCGTCCGCACGGCTTGCGATCTGGTTGATGCCCATGCGCAACTCGAAAAAGGGGATGTGGATCTTGTTGTCACCGATATCCGCCTTCCGGACGGATCTGGAAACGATCTGTTCGAAGATATTTTGCGCCATCATCCGGGGACTCCGGTGGTCCTGATGACGGCGTTCGGCGAAGTGTCCGATGCCGTTGCCCTGGTTAAGGCCGGTGCGATCGATTACCTTACCAAGCCTTTCGACTTACAGGCTTTCATAGGGACGATTCGCCGCAACCTTTCGCGGATCGCCGACACGCGCCTGACGGCCGAACCGCTGGGCTTTGTCGAAGAAGCGTTTCGCCCGGGAAGCGGCGTCATAGGCAAGAGTCCTGCCATGCGCCGCATCGAACGGCTCATCGCACGTGTCTCGGTCGTTGACAGTTCCGTTTTGATTACCGGTGAATCCGGTGTCGGCAAGGAGGTTGTGGCGAATCTCATTCACCGGAACAGCCCGCGCGCATCCGGTCCGTTGGTAACGGTCAATTGCGCGGCCCTGCCGCCGAATCTGGTCGAGAGCGAACTCTTCGGTCACGAGAAAGGCGCCTTTACCGGCGCCGCTCAACGGAGGATCGGGCGCTTTGAGAAGGCCAACGGAGGCACGATTTTCCTGGATGAAATCGCCGAAATTCCTCCGGAAATTCAGGTCAAACTGCTACGGGTCCTTCAGGAACGCATCGTCGAACGGGTGGGAGGGAGTGAGGCCATTCCGATCGACGTCCGCATGATCGCAGCGACGCAGGTTGACCTGGATGAGGCTGTGAAAGACGGCCGCTTCCGCTCGGACCTGTTCTGGCGGCTCAACGTTATCCATGTCCACATTCCTCCATTGCATGACCGGAAGGAGGACATTCTTTACCTCGCCCGTCTTTTCCTTGAACGGCAGTCTTCGGATATGGGAGTGCCTATGAAAAACCTCTCGGGCGAGGCCGAGTCGTACTTACTGGGCATGTCCTTTCCGGGCAATGTCCGGGAACTCAAGAACATCCTCGAGCGGGCCATGGTGCTGAGCGACGGCCCACGGATCATGGCCCATGACCTGGAGCCCCTCGAAAACGGAGACGTGAATGACGACAACGAATCCACCCTCAAGGAATCCATCCTCGCGGCGGAACGCAAGGCGATTTTGGATGCACTCCGGCGGCACGACTGGACCATCACGGAAGCAGCCGATGCTCTCGACATCTCGCGCAAGAGCCTTTGGGAGAAGATGAAGCGATATGGAATCTCAAAAAACTCAAATTGATAAACGCTTTGAATCCGGTTCGACAAAAGAACTCGACACTGCCTCGGCATCGTCGGGTAAGGCTACGGCCCTTTTCGCCGCCGCCGTTTATCCCGCCAAGAAGGGTGGCTGCAAGGGACTCGCCCCTTTTGTCGAAAGCCTCAAAAAATCAGGCGTACGGGTCGGCGGGATTATCCAGGAGAAGGTCCCCATGGGCAACGGCAGCATGCGGCGGGTTGATGCCGTCGATATCGCAACGGGACAGCGCATCCCGCTCAACCAACCTACGACGGAGAATTGGCACAACCGCGAGTGCTCGCTCGATCATTCAGCCTTGACGGAAACGACGGCTATCTTGCGGCAAGCGACCATGGACCGCGTTGATCTGATGGTGGTGGAGAAATTCGGCGATGCGGAACGGGACGGCGAAGGCTTGAGCGATGAAATCCTTCAGGGAATTGCCGCCGGCATACCGTTATTGATCGCCGTGCCGGAGACGAATTGCGAAGCCTGGACGGAACTGACCGGTGGGATGGGCGCCGTTCTTTCCAGCGAAGAGAATGCGCTCCATGAATGGTGGGAGTTGATCCAGAGTGAAAATGCGGGGCTGTCCCTCGGGACATCCGCCTAGGCGGAAACGACTGGGCATTCCACCCGCTTTCCTACTGTAATTTTTTTAAAAGCCCCGCGCCCTGTTCCCGCGTCATACCAAACGAGCGGCCTTCCTTGATCGCATAGCTTCGGGGTGCGCCAAGGGTATGGATCCGGTAGGACGCCCACATGACGCCCAGCAGACCGGCCGTGGGAGCATAGACCAACAACGGGTGACGCCCGGAATCTATGATCAACTGACCGAAACGATCCATCTGCTCTATGTTCGGGGTGTCCCCTTCGATCGGGATATTGAAATAGCGCATGCCAGCCATTTTGGTCTCCGTACGGTGCAAACGGGCGGTTTCCCTCGGTGGTTGCTAATTGGTTGCTAATAAAAAACAAGGGGCCAGAGAATTAACTCTAACCCCTTGATTTATATGGTAGGCGCTGAGGGATTCGAACCCACGACCCGCTGATTAAGAG
>JACNJX010000088.1 GCA_014382345.1 Alphaproteobacteria bacterium | reverse complement strand
CCCGATGCCGCAGACTCGCGAGCACATCCTTCTGGCGCGCCAGGTTGGTGTTCCGTCGCTTGTTGTGTTTTTGAACAAGGTTGACCAGGTTGACGATCCGGAGCTTCTGGAGCTTGTCGAGATGGAAATCCGCGAGCTTTTGTCGAGCTACGATTTCCCTGGCGACGATATTCCGATTGTTGCGGGCTCGGCGCTTGCGGCCCTGGAAGGCCGTGACGACGAGATCGGCAAGGAAGCAATTGATAAGTTGATGGAAGCCGTCGACACCTACATTCCGCAGCCGGACCGTCCGAAGGACCAGCCGTTCCTGATGCCGATCGAGGATGTGTTCTCGATTTCCGGTCGTGGCACGGTTGTCACGGGCCGTATCGAGCGCGGCGTCGTCAAGGTCGGTGAAGAGATCGAGATTGTCGGCATCAAGGACACGGAGAAGACGACGTGCACGGGCGTTGAAATGTTCCGCAAGCTCCTCGACGAAGGGGAAGCGGGCGACAACGTCGGTGTGTTGCTGCGCGGCACGAAGCGCGAAGAGGTTGAGCGCGGTCAGGTTCTGGCGAAGCCGGGCTCGATCACGCCGCACACCAAGTTCACGTGCGAAGCCTACATCCTGACGAAGGATGAAGGCGGTCGTCACACGCCGTTTTTTGCCAACTACCGCCCGCAGTTTTACTTCCGCACGACGGACGTGACGGGCACGGTTGAGCTGCCGAGCGGCACGGAGATGGTCATGCCTGGCGATAACATCACGATGGATGTGACACTGATTGCGCCGATCGCCATGGATGACGGTCTGCGCTTCGCGATCCGCGAAGGTGGCCGCACCGTCGGCGCCGGCGTCGTCGCCAAGGTCATCGAGTAGGAGCGGTATTTGGACTTAATCTATGCGGACGTTTCCCGAAAGGCGGCGGCCGGCATATGTAAACCGAAGGCCACTGGGTACCGGATAGGGGTATAGCTCAGTTGGTAGAGCGGCGGTCTCCAAAACCGCAGGTCGCGGGTTCGAATCCTTCTGCCCCTGCCAGCCCTAGAGGGGCGGTGACCCGGCCCAGGCCTAGGGAAGATACGAATAAAAGAATTGAAGAAATTTCGACGGACGATAAAAAATAATGAGTAAGACGTCACCAGCACAGTTTATTCAGGAAGTGCGCCAGGAAGCCACGAAAGTGACCTGGCCCACCCGCAAGGAAACCGGCATCTCGACGGCGATGGTGTTTGTTTTCGTGATTCTGGCCGCCATTTTCTTTTTCATCGTCGACCAGATTCTTCAGTTCGGCGTGAAACTGATTTTCGGGCTGGGAGGCTGAATCCGATGGCAATGCGTTGGTATGTGATTCACGTGTATTCCGGCTTTGAACGCAAAGTCGCCCAATCCATTGAGGAGCAGGCGAAACAAAGCGGCATGGACGAATTTATCGAACAGGTCCTGGTGCCGGTCGAGGAAGTGGTTGAGATGCGCCGTGGCGCCAAGGTCCAGTCCGAACGCAAATTCTTTCCCGGCTATGTGCTGGCCCGCATGGAGATGACGGACGAATCCTGGCATCTGGTAAAGAACACGCCCAAGGTTACGGATTTCCTCGGCGACAAGGGCCGCCCGATTCCGATTTCCGATACCGAAGCACAACACATCATGCACCAGGTTCAAGAAGGCATCGAACGGCCGAAGCCGTCGGTTACGTTTGAGGTCGGTGAACAGGTGCGGGTCTGCGACGGTCCGTTTAATTCCTTTAACGGCTTTGTCGAAGAAGTGGACGAAGAACGCGCCCGACTCAAAGTCGCGGTATCCATCTTCGGTCGCGCCACGCCGGTTGAACTTGAATACGCGCAAGTGGCGAAACTCTAAACTGAATTCACCTGTGTGGGAGGCCCGCCATGGCTGCACCACGCAACTCGGAACAACAAAACTCTGAGGATTTGAAATGGCAAAAAAAGTAGCAGGTTACATTAAATTGCAGGTCCCGGCGGGACAGGCAAATCCGTCCCCGCCGATCGGTCCGGCCCTAGGCCAGGCAGGCCTGAACATCATGGAGTTCTGCAAGGCGTTTAACGCGGAAACCCAGAACATTGAACAAGGAATGCCGATTCCGTGCGTGATTACGGCGTACCAGGATCGCACGTTCAGCTTCATTACCAAGACCCCGCCGGCCAGTTTCTATCTGAAAAAGGCGGCCAAGCTGAGCAAGGCATCGCAAACGCCGGGCCGGGATTTTGTCGGCGTTGTGACCATGAAACAGGTCCGGGAAATCGCTGAACTGAAAATGGTCGACCTCAATACAAAGGACATTGATGCGGCGAGCCGCATGATTGCCGGGTCCGCCCGTTCCATGGGTATCGAGGTTCAGGGGTAAGGCCATGACAAAGCAAGGAAAACGTATCACCAAGGCCTATGAGAGCCTGGACCGCGAAGCCTCCTACACCATTGCCGATGCGGTGAAGTTGGTTAAGGACGCCGCGACTTGTAAATTCGATGAAACGGTTGAAATCGCCATGAATCTAGGCGTCGATCCCAAACACGCAGACCAGATGGTGCGGGGCACGGTGACGCTTCCCCACGGCACTGGTAAAGTGTTGCGGGTCGCCGTGTTCGCCAGAGGCGACAAGGCCAAGGAAGCTGAATCCGCTGGCGCCGATCTTGTCGGTGCTGAGGATCTCGCGGAAAAGATTGAAAAAGGTGAAACCGGATTTGATCGCTGCATCGCCACGCCCGACATGATGGCGGTGGTCGGCAAGCTTGGTAAGGTTCTGGGTCCCAAGGGCCTGATGCCGAACCCCAAGCTGGGCACCGTGACCATGGATGTTACGGCCGCCATCAACGCCGCCAAGGCGGGGCAGATCGAATTCCGCGTCGAAAAGGAAGGCATCGTTCATGCCGGCGTCGGCAAGGCCAGTTTTTCGCCCGACAATTTGACGGAAAACGTGACGGCTTTCGTCAATGCCATTATCAAGGCCAAGCCGACTGGCACCAAGGGAACGTACCTCAAGCGTGTCAGCTTGAGTTCGTCCATGGGGCCGGGCATCAAGTTGGATATCGCTACGCTTGGCGTTTGAGGAATAAAGGAATTGCCGCTTGGGCTCTGGGTGAACCAGGACCAAGGTGGTAAAGGAAACGTCAAGGCGGGTATTTCCGTCGAACCGTTTCCGCCCTGTCCGAGACCGTAGGTGTCTCTTTCTGGAAACAGGAAGAGATTTAAGGGGAATTTCCCGCCTGCCGAGACAGTAAGAGAACCGTTTTTTTAACGCTTTTAAGCGTTTTTGAACGGCTTGAACTGTTGCACGGAACGGGCAAGTTGATCTTCGAAGATTGGCTCGTTTGGGCTGTATGAAGGTCAAAGTGCAACGGCGGATAGGCTCCGGAGTTTAAGGGGTTTTCCGTCATGAAACTGGAGACGATTAAGTGGACCGAGCTGAAAAAGAAGACGTGGTCGCTTCTCTGCATAAGACGTTTGAGGATTCCTCCATCGTTGTCATTACCCATTATTCCGGGATGACGGTCGAAGAGATGGGCGAGCTTCGGGCGAAAATGCGTGAAGCGGGCGCCAGCTTCAAAGTCACGAAAAACCGGCTCACGCGTCGCGCTCTCGAAGGAACGAAATACCAGCCCCTGGACAGCATGTTCACCGGACCGACGGCTATTGCCTATTCGGATGACCCGGTGGCGGCGGCGAAAGTGGCTGTGAATTTCGCCAAGGACAACGAAAAGCTGATCGTTCTGGGCGGTGCCCTGGGCGAAGAGCAATTGGACATTGCGGCTATCAAGTCACTCGCAAGTCTGCCGTCCATGGACGAATTGAGGGCAAAAATCGTTGGCATGATAAACACGCCGGCGACACGCATTGCTGGAATTCTGCAAGCACCGGCCGGGCAGGTGGCCCGGGTGATCGGCGCCCATGCGGCATCCGGCGAAGCTGCGTAAGCGGTTACTACGAAATCTCAGGATCAATAAAGTTCAAGCCTAAGGAGAAATTTGAAAATGGCTGATTTGGAAAAAATCGTTGAAGATCTGTCTGGCCTGACCGTCATGGAGGCGGCCGAGCTGTCCAATCTACTTGAAGAAAAGTGGGGCGTTTCCGCCGCCGCTCCGGTTGCCGTCGCGGCTGCCGGTGCTGCTGGTGGTGATGCCGCCGCAGCCGACTCGGAAAGTGATGAAGTTGACGTCATTCTGGCCGCCTTTGGCGACAAGAAGATCAACGTCATTAAGGAAGTCCGTGCCATCACCCAACTTGGGCTGAAGGAAGCCAAGGACCTGGTCGAAGGCGCGCCGAAGGCTGTGAAAGAAGGCGTTGGCAAGGAAGAGGCCGAGGAAATCAAGAAAAAGCTGGAAGAAGCCGGCGCCACGGTCGAACTGAAGTAATTATTTCGTTGCCGGGTTCCGGGTTTCGGCCCGGGATCCGGTGACGGATTTAAGAATTTTGCGAAATATCGGGGATTATTTCACCCCGGTTAACAAATTGGAACACGCATCTGCCTGCATTGGCCTTGCCGCGGTCGGTAAAGTAGATGTGCTTGCCCCGCCGGGATATTCCGGATCGGCTTTTTTAAAGGCCGCATCATCGGAAGACCCAGATGGCGGAAAACAGGACCTTCCCCCGTCCGGTAGCGGTGACCGGGTGTTTGGAAGGCCATATGGATATGAGAGCGTCGGAAATGGAAACATCCTTTACGGGCCGCAAGCGTGTGCGCAAAAATTTTGGTCGCCTGGCGGCCACTGTGGACATGCCCAACCTGATCGAGGTTCAAAAAACCTCCTACGAGCAATTCCTGCAACGGGACACGGACATCGCCAATCGCCCCGACAGCGGGATTCAGGCTGTGTTCAAGTCAGTTTTCCCAATCAAGGATTTTTCCGAACGCGGCACCCTTGAATTCGTCAGCTACAACTTCGAAGAGCCGAAGTATGACGTCGAGGAATGTCAGCAACGTGGCATGACCTATGCGGCACCTTTGAAGGTGACGCTCCGCCTCGTTGTCTGGGACATCGACGAAGAAACCCAGGCCCGTTCCATCCGCGACGTTAAGGAGCAGGACGTCTATATGGGCGACATGCCCCTGATGACCGACAACGGCACCTTTGTCGTCAACGGTACCGAGCGGGTGATTGTCTCTCAGATGCACCGCTCGCCGGGCGTGTTCTTCGACCACGACAAGGGCAAGACCCATTCGTCGGGTAAATTCCTGTTTGCCGCGCGGATCATTCCGTACCGTGGTTCCTGGCTGGATTTCGAATTCGACGCCAAAGACCTTGTTTATGTGCGCATCGATCGGCGCCGCAAGTTGCCGGTGACGACGCTTTTGTTGGCGCTGGAAAGCGATGCGACCGAAACGCTCCGCGTCAAGCGTGCTGAAACCGGCAAACCCGTCCAGCAGGAAGAGGTTTCTGGCCTGTCGCCGGAAGACGTCCTTGATTATTTCTACGACACGGTGGAATTCGCACGCGTCAAGAACAAGGGCTGGAAAACCGAATTCATCGGCGACCGCCTGCGCGGCGTAAAACTGACCAGTGATTTGGTCAACGCGAAGACCAACCGGGTCGCGGTCAAAGCCGGCACCAAGGTTACACCCCGCCTGATCCGCGAATTAACGGAAAAGGGCCTGAAGGAACAGATCGTACCGACGGAAGACCTGATCGGGCGGTACGTAGCCTTTGACATCATTAACGAAAAATCCGGCGAGGTATTTGCCGAAGCCGGTGATGAGATCACCGAAGAACTGCTCGAAGTCTTTGACGAAGCGAAGATCGACGAGATTACGACTCTTGGCATCGACCACGTCAACGTCGGGCCTTACATCCGCAATACCCTTGCTGTGGACAAGAACACCAACCGTGAAGAGGCGCTGATCGATATTTACCGTGTCATGCGTCCGGGTGAGCCGCCGACGCTGGATACTGCGGAAGCCCTGTTCGGCAGCCTGTTCTTCGATCCGGAACGCTATGACCTGTCCGCCGTAGGCCGGGTCAAGATGAACTCCCGTCTCGGGTTCGAGACCGAAGATACCGTCCGCGTTCTGCGCAAGCAGGATATCCTTGAAGTCGTTCGCACCATGGTCGAACTGAAGGATGGCCGTGGCGACATCGACGACATTGACCACCTCGGCAACCGCCGCGTTCGTTCCGTCGGTGAACTGATGGAAAACCAGTACCGGGTCGGTCTGTTGCGCATGGAACGCGCTATTCGCGAACGCATGAGTTCCGTCGACATCGACACAGTCATGCCGCATGACTTGATTAACGCCAAACCGGCGGCTGCAGCCGTACGCGAGTTTTTCGGTTCGTCCCAGCTCAGCCAGTTCATGGACCAGACCAACCCGTTGTCGGAAATCACCCACAAACGCCGTTTGTCGGCTCTTGGGCCGGGTGGTCTGACCCGGGAGCGCGCCGGGTTCGAGGTGCGCGACGTACATCCGACCCACTATGGCCGGATTTGCCCCATCGAAACGCCTGAAGGTCCGAACATCGGCCTCATCAACAGCCTCGCCACCTATGCCCGGGTCAACAAGTACGGCTTCATCGAAACGCCGTACCGCCGGGTTGAAAAGGGCAAGGTCGGCAGTGAAGTCCTTTACATGTCGGCCATGGATGAAGGCCGTTTTACCATCGCCCAGGCCAATGCCGAGGTCGATGATAAGGGCCACTTCGTCGAGGAATTGGTGTCTAGCCGTAAAAACGGCGACTTCGTCATGGTGCGTCCGGAAGACATCGAATTCATCGACGTTTCTCCGAAGCAGCTGGTATCAGTTGCGACGGCGCTGATTCCGTTCCTTGAAAACGATGACGCCAACCGCGCCCTGATGGGATCGAACATGATGCGCCAGGCGGTTCCGTTGATACAATCCGAGGCGCCGCTGGTCGGTACCGGCATGGAAGCCACTGTGGCTCGTGATTCCGGGGCCACGATCATTGCCAAGCGTTCTGGCGTCATCGACCAAATCGACGCCACCCGTATCGTTGTCAGCGCTACGGAAGAAAAATCCCATTCCGAAACCGGCGTTGACATTTATAACCTTCTGAAGTTCCAGCGCTCAAACCAGAACACCTACCTGCACCAGCGTCCGCTGGTTAAGGTCGGTGACCGGGTTCGAGCCGGCGACACCATTGCAGACGGACCGTCCACAGATCTTGGCGATCTGGCCCTGGGCCGAAATGTCCTTGTCGCTTTCATGCCTTGGCAGGGGTACAACTTTGAAGATTCGATCCTGATTTCCGAGCGCATCGTGCGTGATGATGTCTTTACTTCGATCCATATCGAGGAATTCGAGGTCATGGCCCGCGATACAAAACTGGGTCAGGAAGAAATCACCCGCGACATTCCCAATGTCGGGGAAGAGGCCCTGAAAAACCTCGACGAAGCCGGCATCGTCTATATCGGCGCCGAAGTCGAACCGGGCGATATTCTGGTCGGCAAAGTGACGCCGAAAGGCGAAAGCCCGATGACGCCGGAAGAAAAGTTGTTACGCGCCATCTTCGGAGAAAAAGCTTCCGACGTTCGCGACACCTCTTTGAAACTTCCTCCGGGGGTAACCGGGACGGTCGTTGAGGTCCGGGTGTTCTCGCGTCGTGGCGTCGATAAGGACGAACGCGCGCTGTCCATTGAGCGTTCTGAAATCGAACGTCTGGCCAAGGACCGGGACGATGAACGCGCCATTTTGGAACGCAGTTTCCAGTCCCGCTTGAAGGCGTTGTTGATCAACAAGAAGGCCGTCGGTGGGCCCAAGGGCATGAAGTCTGGCACCAAGCTGACCGACGAAGTCCTGGATGCTTACACTCCGGGTCAGTGCTCGCAGATCGTTGTCGCCAACGACAAGGTGATGAAGGACATCGAGGCCCTGAAAGGGCAGTTCGAAGCCGACATCGCCAAGCTGCAGGGCCGCTTCGAAAACAAGGTCGATAAATTGCAGCGCGGCGATGATCTCAGCCCCGGCGTGATGAAGATGGTTAAAGTCTTTGTCGCTGTGAAGCGCAAATTGCAGCCCGGCGATAAAATGGCCGGCCGTCACGGCAACAAGGGCGTGATTTCCAAAATCATGCCGGTTGAAGATATGCCCTATCTGGAAGACGGGCAGCCGGTTGACGTTGTTCTGAATCCGTTGGGCGTTCCGTCGCGAATGAACGTCGGGCAGATTCTGGAAACCCATTTGGGCTGGGCGTGTGCCGGGCTCGGCCGCCAGATCGGCGAAATGCTGGATAACGTGGATACCCGGGATTCCAAGAAGCTGAAAGAAAAGTTCAAGGACATCTATGGCACTGAGGAATACCGCGCCAACATCAGCGACCTGGATGACGAAGAAACCTTCGAGCTGGCCGAAAATTTGCGGGGCGGTGTTCCCATCGGCACGCCGGTATTCGATGGCGCCCATGAGGTCGATATCGTCGAGATGCTTGAAAAGGCAGGGCTTAGCAGTTCCGGCCAGGTGACTCTGGTAGACGGACGTACCGGTGAAACCTTCGACCGTCCGGTGACGGTGGGCTACATCTACATGCTGAAGCTTCACCATCTTGTCGACGACAAGATCCACGCCCGGTCCATCGGCCCCTACAGCCTGGTCACCCAGCAGCCGTTGGGCGGCAAGGCCCAGTTCGGCGGCCAGCGCTTCGGTGAAATGGAGGTCTGGGCGCTGGAAGCCTACGGCGCCGCCTATACCCTGCAGGAAATGTTGACCGTTAAATCGGATGATGTTTCCGGCCGCACCAAAGTCTATGAAGCTATCGTCAGAGGTGACGATACCTTCGAGGCGGGTATTCCTGAATCCTTCAATGTTCTGGTCAAGGAGTTGCACTCCTTGGGTCTGAACGTTGAGCTCGGCTGAACCGACCGATTAGGAGATTAACAGATGAATGAGTTAACAAAAATTTTCGGCCAGGTCGGCAGCCCGCAGCAGTTTGACCATATCCAAATTTCCATCGCCTCGCCGGAACGTATCCGGTCGTGGTCTTTCGGGGAAATCAAGAAGCCCGAAACCATCAACTACCGGACCTTCAAACCGGAACGGGACGGACTTTTCTGCGCCCGTATCTTCGGCCCGACCAAGGACTACGAATGCCTGTGCGGTAAATATAAACGCATGAAGTACAAGGGCATCACCTGCGAGAAGTGCGGTGTCGAAGTCACCTTGCAGAAAGTCCGTCGCGAACGCATGGGCCATATCGAACTGGCGTCCCCGGTGGCGCACATCTGGTTCATGAAATCGCTTCCGTCCCGTATTGGGCTTTTGCTGGACATGACCCTGAAAAGTCTTGAGAGAATTCTGTATTTCGAAACCTACGTGGTGATCGAACCGGGTCTGACGCCGCTGGAGCTGCACCAGACGCTGAGCGAAGATGATTACCAGACTGCCGTTGACGAATACGGCGAGGACGCCTTTTCCGTCGGCATCGGCGCCGAAGCGCTTCGGGAAATGCTGTCGGCGATCGACCTCGAAGAGGAACTAGCCAACATTCGCATCGACCTCAAGGAAACCAATTCCGAAGCCAAGCGCAAAAAATATGTGAAACGGTTGAAATTGCTCGAGGCCTTCATCAATTCCAACACCCGCCCGGAATGGATGATCCTCAAGGAAATTCCGGTCATTCCGCCTGAGTTGCGTCCGCTGGTTCCGCTGGACGGCGGTCGTTTTGCGACTTCGGATCTCAACGATCTCTACCGCCGGGTCATCAACCGTAACAACCGTTTGAAACGGCTGATCGAACTGCGCGCGCCGGAAATCATCGTTCGCAACGAAAAGCGTATGCTCCAGGAATCCGTCGATGCGTTGTTCGACAACGGACGCCGCGGACGCGCCATCACCGGCGCCAACAAGCGCCCGCTGAAATCGCTTAGCGACATGCTCAAGGGCAAACAGGGCCGGTTCCGCCAGAATTTGCTCGGCAAGCGCGTCGACTATTCCGGCCGTTCGGTCATCGTGGTCGGTCCGGAACTGAAGCTGCATCAATGCGGGCTGCCAAAGAAAATGGCGCTGGAGTTGTTCAAGCCCTTTATCTATTCCAAGCTGGAACTGTACGGCATGGCGACCACCATCAAGGCCGCCAAGCGGATGCTTGAAAAGGAACGTCCCGAAGTTTGGGATATTCTGGAAGAGGTGATCCGCGAACACCCGGTGTTGTTGAACCGGGCGCCGACGCTCCACCGTCTGGGCATCCAGGCGTTCGAGCCGCTTTTGATCGAAGGCAAGGCGATTCAACTTCACCCGCTTGTTTGCGCCGCTTTCAACGCCGACTTCGACGGCGACCAGATGGCCGTGCACGTTCCACTGTCTCTGGAAGCCCAGCTGGAAGCCCGCGTTCTGATGATGTCGACCAACAACATCCTCAGCCCGGCCAACGGCAAACCGATTATTGTGCCTAGCCAGGATATTGTTCTGGGACTTTATTACCTGTCCCTGCAACGCGAGGGAGAACCGGGTGAGGGAATGGCCTTTACCGATGTCGGGGAAATCCAACAGGCCCTGGATGCCGGTGCGGTCAGCCTTCATGCCAAGGTACAGGCCCGCTACAGGGGCGTCGATTCCGACGGCAAGCCAGAGACCGTGCGCGTCGAAACCACGCCCGGCCGGATGCTGTTGAGCGAAATCCTGCCCCGCAACGCGAATATTCCATTCAGCCTCATCAACCAGTTGCAGACCAAGAAAGAAATTTCCAACGTTCTGGACGAGGTCTACCGCCACTGTGGCCAGAAGGAAACGGTCATTTTTGCCGACCATCTCATGGGAATCGGATTCAATTACGCGTGTAAGGCCGGCATTTCCTTCGGCAAGGACGACCTGGTTATCCCGAGCACCAAGGAAAAACTGGTCAACGAAACCGAACAGATGGCCAAGGAATTCGAGCAACAATACCAAGACGGCCTGATCACCCAAGGTGAGAAGTACAATAAGGTGGTCGATGCATGGTCCCACTGCACGGACCGTGTCGCCGATGAAATGATGAAGGCTATTTCTACGGATGAGCCCGGAAAGCTGGTCAACTCCGTCTACATGATGGCCCATTCCGGTGCCCGTGGTTCGGCGGCGCAGATGAAGCAGCTGGCCGGTATGCGGGGCCTGATGGCCAAGCCGTCCGGGGAAATCATCGAAACGCCGATCATTTCCAACTTCAAGGAAGGCCTGTCCGTGCTGGAATACTTCAACTCCACCCACGGTGCCCGTAAGGGTCTGGCCGATACCGCTTTGAAAACCGCCAACTCGGGGTATCTGACCCGCCGCCTGGTTGATGTGGCCCAGGATTGCATCGTCGTTTCCGAAGACTGTTCGACCAAGGAAGGCGTTACAGTGCAAGCCGTCGTCGACGGCGGTGAAGTGATTTCCTCCCTGGCCGACCAAATCCTCGGCCGCTGCCCGTCGGTGGACATCAAGGATCCGGCTTCCAACAAGACCCTGGTAAAAGCCGGTGAGCTGATGGATGAAGAAACCAGCCTCATGGTCGATGAAGCGGAAGTCGAAACCGTCAAGGTGCGTAGTGTGTTGACTTGCGAGTTGAAGGAGGGGGTCTGCGGGAAGTGCTATGGCCGCGACCTGGCCCGTGGCACAAAGGTCAATATCGGCGAGGCGGTCGGCGTTATTGCCGCCCAGTCGATTGGTGAGCCGGGTACTCAGTTGACGATGCGGACGTTCCACATTGGTGGTGCCGTGCAGCGTGGCGCCGTGCAATCGCGGATCGAAGCCAATATCGACAGTAAGGTGCAACTAAAGAACTGCACCACGGTCAAGAACAGCCAGAACATTCAGGTTGTTATGTCCCGTAATGCCGAAGTCACTCTTGTTGACGAAAAAGGGCGCGACCGGGCACGTCACCGTATTCCCTACGGTGCGCATCTTC
The DNA here is from genome assembly GCA_014382345.1 of Alphaproteobacteria bacterium. GTDB lineage: Bacteria > Pseudomonadota > Alphaproteobacteria > Rhodospirillales > Casp-alpha2 > Casp-alpha2. The sequence goes on along the minus strand of JACNJX010000088.1, from coordinate 4,657 downwards.
TGGTCAAGGACAAGGCCAAGGTTACTCGCGGCGATAAAATCGCCGAGTGGGATCCCTATACGCTTCCCATGATCACGGAGAAGGAAGGTGTCGCTAACTACATCGATTTGGTGGAGGGCCTGTCAGTCGTTGAAAAGATGGATGAAGCCACTGGCATTGCTTCGAAAGTGGTTATCGACTGGAAGCAGCAGCCTAGGAGCGCCGACCTTAAACCCCGGATCACGCTTCGGGATAAGAATGACAATATCCTGACCCTCGATAACGGTCTGGAAGCGCGATACTTCCTGTCTGTGGACGCCATTTTGTCCGTGGAGCCGGGACAGACAGTTTATGCCGGTGACGTGCTGGCCCGAATCCCCCGTGAATCTGCGAAAACCAGGGATATTACCGGTGGTCTGCCGCGGGTGGCGGAACTGTTCGAAGCGCGTAAGCCGAAGGACTTCGCCATCATTTCCGAATCCGAAGGCCGCGTTGAATTCGGCAAGGATTATAAAAACAAACGCCGGATTATCGTTACCCCTATCGACGGCAAGGGGGAACCGACAGAATATCTGGTTCCCAAAGGCCGCCACATTTCCGTTCAGGAAGGCGATTATGTGGAAGTCGGCGACAGCCTGATGGATGGCAGCCCCGTTCCCCATGACATCCTCAGGGTGTTGGGTGTCGAGGCTCTGGCCAAGTACCTGATTGACGAAATCCAGGACGTTTACCGTTTGCAGGGCGTGACCATCAACGACAAGCACATTGAGGTCATCGTGCGCCAGATGCTGCAGAAGGTCGAAGTGACCGATGGTGGCGATACCACTCTTCTTGTGGGTGAGCTGGTTGACCGAATCGAGTACGAAGGTATTAACGCCCAAACCAAGGATGACGGCGGCAAACAGGCTACTGCCCTGCCGGTTTTGCAGGGTATTACTAAAGCCAGCCTGCAAACCCGTTCGTTCATTTCCGCGGCGTCCTTCCAGGAAACTACCCGCGTCCTGACCGAAGCGGCTGTTTCCGGGAAAATCGATACCCTGATCGGCCTCAAGGAAAACGTCATCGTGGGCCGTCCGATTCCTGCGGGAACGGGCAAAATCATGAATCGATTACGCGAAATTGCGGCCGAACGGGACGCCGTGTTGGCCAAGAAACATGCGGAAGAAGGTGAAGAAGTGGAAGAAATTCTTGTGGAATCCACTGAAACGCCGGCTGAGGAGGTACCTGCCGAAGGCGCAGAATAGCTTCTTTTTCCTTTTTTTGAGGTTCCGGCGGCCCGAGATGATCGGCGCCGCCGGAATGCCTTTGAAATTAGCGATTTTTAGGGGTTGACGGAGTTAGGTGCCCTAACTATATTCCGCCCACTCCGCAGGCGCTGGTGGTAGGCCGTCCGGTCTAGACGCAGTTGCTAACGCGATTTGAGAAAAATTGGATTTAAGCCTCCGGGCATTTGGTTTTTGCCTGGAAGCTGTTTTTGTTTGCCCTTGAATGTTTAGTGAATTCAAGGGGTTGGCGTTAGGAAAGGGTTTCCTGGCGCCTTTGGTTATGAAATTGCTTCGGCCCGATTGGTCGAATCCAGGACTGGGAACACCGGTGGCCCGGACGCCGGAAGAGATTGGAAAAAACGAATGCCGACGATTAACCAACTGATTCGCAAGCCGCGCAAAGCGCCGGTGGTGCGAAACAAAGTTCCTGCCTTGGAACAATGCCCCCAGAAACGTGGGGTTTGCACGCGTGTTTATACGACCACCCCGAAGAAGCCGAACTCGGCCCTTCGTAAAGTGGCCCGTGTTCGCCTGACCAACGGTTTCGAGGTTACGTCCTACATTCCCGGCGAAGGCCATAACTTGCAGGAGCACTCGGTTGTCATGATCCGCGGTGGCCGGGTCAAGGATTTGCCGGGTGTTCGTTATCATGTTATCCGCGGAACCCTGGATACCCAGGGCGTTTCCGACCGCCGCCAGCGCCGTTCGAAATACGGCGCCAAGCGTCCGAAATAAGGAATCGTACTGATGTCTCGACGCCGCGCCGCCGTAAAACGCCAAATCCTCCCGGATCCGAAATACAAGGATCTGGTGATTGCCAAATTCACCAACAGCCTGATGATGGATGGTAAAAAATCCGCAGCCGAAAGAATTATTTATGGCGCGCTGGATTTGATTGAAAAGAAGTCAGGACAAGACCCGGTCAAAACCTTTCATGAAGCCATTGAAAACGTCAAACCCGCCGTCGAAGTCCGTTCCCGGCGTGTCGGTGGCGCCACCTATCAGATTCCTGTCGAAGTCCGCCCCTTGCGCCGTCAGGCCCTGGCGATTCGCTGGATCGTCGATCTGTCCCGCAAACGCTCCGAAGACACCATGATGGAGCGCCTGTGCGGAGAATTACTGGATGCGGCCAATAACCGAGGTACCGCCGTTAAGAAGAGGGAAGATACCCACAAGATGGCAGAGGCCAATAAGGCTTTCTCCCATTACCGCTGGTAATCGGACCCCAAGGAATAAAAAAATGGCACGCGAAATTCCCCTCGATAAATACCGCAACATCGGCATCATGGCCCACATTGATGCTGGTAAAACGACAACCACCGAGCGGATTCTCTTTTATACGGGTAAGTCCTACAAAATCGGCGAAGTCCATGACGGCAACGCCACCATGGACTGGATGGAGCAGGAACAGGAACGCGGTATCACGATTACATCTGCCGCGACGACGTGTAACTGGCGCGACCACCAGATCAACATCATCGATACCCCGGGCCACGTCGATTTCACCATCGAAGTTGAGCGCAGCCTGCGCGTCCTTGACGGCGCCGTAACCGTGTTCGATGCGGTTGCCGGCGTCGAGCCGCAATCCGAAACCGTCTGGCGTCAGGCCGATAAATACGACGTTCCCCGCTTCTGTTTCGTCAACAAGATGGACCGTGTCGGCGCCGATTATTTCCGCTGCCTGGATATGATCGTGGACCGTCTGGGCGCGAACCCGGTGGCCATGCATTTGCCGATTGGCGAGGAAGCTGATTTCGCCGGCATCGTCGATCTGGTCAAGATGAAAGCCTTCATCTGGAAAGACGAAACTCTAGGCGCCGAATTCGAGGAAGTCGAAATTCCTGACGATCTTGCCGATCAGGCCGCGGAATATCGTGAAAAGCTGGTTGAGACGGTCCTTGAAATGGATGATGTCGCCCTTGAAGCCTACCTCGAAGGGAACGAACCCGACGAAGCCACGCTCAAGAAATGCATCCGTGCCGGCACGCTGTCATCGACCTTTGTCCCCGTTCTTCTGGGCTCGGCTTTCAAGAACAAGGGTGTGCAGCCGCTTCTGGATGCGGTCCTTGATTATCTTCCGTCCCCGACCGACGTCGCCGCCATCAAGGGCCTGGAGGCCGACACGGATCAGGAAATCGAACGCCACAACTCCGATGATGAGCCGTTCTCTGCCCTGGCCTTCAAAATCATGAACGATCCCTTTGTCGGGTCGCTGACGTTTATCCGCATTTATTCGGGTGTTCTTGAGACCGGTACAAGCATCATGAACACCGTTAAGGACAAACGCGAGCGGGTCGGTCGTATGCTGCTGATGCATTCGAACAGTCGCGAAGACGTCAAGGAAGCCCGCTCCGGTGACATTCTGGCGCTCGCCGGCCTCAAAGACACCACCACCGGTGACACGCTGTGTGATCCCGATAACCAGGTGATCCTGGAACGCATGGAATTCCCCGATCCGGTGATCGAGATTTCCGTCGAGCCCAAGACCCAGAGCGATCAGGAAAAGATGGGCGTTGCCCTCAACCGTCTTGCTGCGGAAGATCCCTCGTTCCGGGTGGCCTCCGATATTGAAAGCGGTCAAACCATCATCAAGGGCATGGGTGAACTGCACCTCGAAATTATCGTTGATCGCATGCTCCGGGAATTCCAGGTGGACGCCAATATCGGCCAACCCCAGGTGGCCTACCGCGAGACCATTTCGCAGGAAGCCGACGTCGATTACACCCATAAGAAACAGACCGGTGGTTCCGGTCAGTTTGCCCGCGTCAAGATGAGGGTCGAACCGCTTCCGGGTGGATCGGGGTATGAATTTGTAAATAAAGTCGTCGGCGGCAATATTCCCAAGGATTTCATCCCCGGCGTCGAAAAGGGCTTGAAAACCGCCCTGGAATCCGGCGTTAAGACCGGCTTCCCGGTGACGGATTTGAAGGTCACGCTTTATGACGGTGCATCCCATGATGTGGATTCCAGCGTCATGGCTTTTGAAATCGCCGCCCGCGCCGCTTTCAGGGAGCTTGCCGAGAAAGCCAAGCCCCGGGTTCTGGAGCCCATGATGCGGGTTGAGGTAGTGACACCGGATGAATACCTTGGAGACATTATCGGCGACTTGAACAGCCGCCGCGGCAATGTCGGCGGTATGGAACAACGCGGAAATGCGCGGGTTATTAATGCCCAAGTTCCCCTTGCCACCATGTTTGGTTACGTTAATACGCTCCGTTCCATGAGCCAGGGACGGGCCCAATTCACAATGCATTTTGACCACTACGCGGTCGTTCCCAACCAGGTGTCCGAAGAAATTCAGACACGTCTGGCGGGGTAAGCCCATTTAGGGCAACCGCACGCTACGGAGAAGAGAAAGATGGCCAAAGAAAAGTTTGAACGCACGAAGCCGCACTGCAACATCGGCACGATTG